>NZ_JBQSVY010000006.1:0-238323 GCF_052446175.1 Halomonas sp. AOP43-D1-4 | reverse complement strand
TAAAGAGCAGCTTCGAAATTATCTTAAGAGTAAGGCTGAGGAGGCGGATAACTTAGATTGGGTACCACGTTTTAAAGCTGTATTTGATGTTTTAGAAACAGCGTTGGAAAAAAGAAATAAAAAAATATACGAATAAACATCAACTATAAGAAGGCGCAAGCATAATAGATGTGTGTTTATGATTCTATGAGCTCATGGTTTCAGCTAAAATTTTTTAGCCTTTTATTTAGGTGTGGGCTTTTAAAATTTATGCTTATGCCCGATATTTAGTAGAATCAGGAGAAAGCGCGAAGTGGTCTGTGTGCTTCACGCTCTGTAACCATTGTTAGGACACTATGCTGCTTATCAGATTTAAACAGTTCTAATATAGGGTTGAAGTAATAAAAAATGCCTTGGGCTTTTACCAAGGCATTTTTAATAGCAATATTTAAGAATTTAAAACGGCTTTATCAATCAATCCTTCTTCTTGGCCGCCTTTTTACTACTTTCAGCTTGGCTATTATCTTTAGCAGCACCACCACCCGGAAAATGCGCCCGCACCAACTCTAACAACCCTTGGGTCGAGGCATCAAAGTCGGCTGCGTTAGTGTCGATGCGTTCGCTGATTTCACCGGCAATGCGCTTGCCTAGCTGAACACCCCATTGATCAAACGAGTTGATGTTCCAGATCACGCCTTGAACAAAGACCTTGTGCTCGTAGAGTGCGATTAGCGCGCCGAGATTGCGGGGAGTGAGTTCATCCAACAGTAATGTACTGGATGGACGGTTGCCGGGACAGCTGTAGGGGTCGTGCTGGCTTAACTCTTTACCGTCGCCCTGACTGCCTTCCATAAAAGCGTTGGCCTGGGCGAGCATGTTGGTTAATAGCGCAAAGTGGTGGTCTTCCATGCCAGGCTCCGGCTTGAGCGAGGCGATAAAGTCGATAGGTACGTAACGCGTGCCCTGGTGCAGCAGCTGGAAGAAGGCGTGTTGACCATTGGAGCCGGTTTGCCCCCATACAATCGGGCCGGTTTTATAGTTGACCGGGTGGCCGAAAATATCCACCGATTTGCCGTTGGACTCCATATCCAGCTGTTGCAGGAAGGAGGGCAGCTGGTTAAGTGCCTGGTCGTAAGGCACGATGGCTTGGGTTTCTGCGCCAATAAAATTGATATACCAGATGCCGATAAGTGCCATGAGTACCGGCATGTTCTCGGAGAAAGGCGCCTCAATAAAGTGGCGGTCCATCTCGTGGGCACCTTCCAGCAGCTCAATAAACCCTTCAAAACCGATAGATAACGCAATCGGTAAGCCGATTGAGGACCACATGGAGTAGCGCCCACCCACCCACGCCCAGAACTCGAACACGTTCTCTTCACGAATGCCGAATTCCATAGCCGCTTTGCGGTTGGTAGAAGCGGCTACAAAGTGGGCACCTACATCCGCGTCGCTTCCGGCGTTCTCCAGGAACCAGCGCCGCGCTGTTTTTGCATTGAGCAGCGTTTCCTGGGTGGAGAACGTTTTGGTCGAGACGATAAACAGCGTGGTGGCCGGGTCCAGGCGCGAAAGCACCTTCTGGATATGCGTGCCGTCCACGTTGGATACAAAGTGAAAGTGCATCTCTGGGTGGCGATATTTAAGCAGCGCGCGCACCGCCATGTTAGGGCCAAGGTCCGAGCCGCCAATCCCGATATTAACGACATCCTTGATCGGCTGGCCGCTGTAACCTTTCCATTCGCCGCTGCGTACCGTTTCAGAAAACTGTTTGATCTGTTCGCGGGTGCGGGTAATTTCCGGCATGACGTCTTCGCCATCGACGTACACCGGTTCATCACTAAGGTTACGCAGTGCGGTATGTAGTACCGGACGGTTTTCGGTAACGTTGATAATATCGCCAGAAAACATTTGTGCCCGGCGCTGCACCAGCGCGGAATGGTCAGCAAGCTCTATCAGTTTGGCGAGCACTTCGTCGGAAACATGATGCTTTGAATAGTCCAGAAACAGGCCGCCTACCTTGAGGTTCATCTTCTCAAAGCGCTTCGGGTCGTTAGTGAAGTAGTCCCGGATGCGGTCGTTATGGGTTTTGTCGCGCAGGCGTTCAAGCGCCTGCCCCGTAACGCTACGGGTGAGTTGAAACATAGAGCGCGTGTCCGTTGTTGTTGAGTAGCAAATATTAACTGGGGTAAATGGCGGTGATATCGATTATGTAAAAATACTACATAAAAAAGCGATAAGGGCAACTATCCGTTGAGCGTGGCGATAAAACAGGTAATAAAACAGCAATGACGTCAGCAGCTTTTATACAGGGCTCAACACGAGCAGGCATTGCGCCTGCTCGTGTTGAGCTAACACTTAGCTGGCGACGGCCACTTGAGCGGCGCCGCGTTTAATAAAGGCGTAGCTCAGGCCAGTGATGAGTGAGCCTGCCACAATGGCGCCCAGGTAGAGCAGTGGCGGGGTGATTGCATTAGGAATCAGCAGGACGAAAATACCCCCGTGCGGGGCCATTAATTGGGCACCCACCAGCATCGAAAGTGCACCCGTAACGGCGCCCCCAGCGATACAAGCGGGAATAACGCGCAGCGGATCTTTGGCCGCGAACGGAATCGCGCCTTCACTAATAAAGCACAACCCCAGTACGAACGAAGCCTTGCCGGCTTCACGTTCCGGCTCGGAGAACTTATTGCGTGCCACGAAGCTTGCGATACCCATGCCAATGGCCGGTACCATGCCTGCCGCCATAATCGCGGCCATGGGGCCGTAGGTACCTGAGGCCAAGAGGCCCACACCAAAGGTGTAGGCCGCCTTGTTAACCGGGCCGCCCAAGTCAAAGCACATCATGGTGCCCAGCAAAATACCCAGTAATACAGCATTGGTGGAGTCCATCGACGCCAGGAAGTTGGTTAACGCATTAAGCAGCGCGGCAACCGGTTCGCCCACGATGTAAATCATGACCAGGCCTGTCACAAGGCTCGCGATCAGCGGAATAATCAGGATGGGCTTAAGTGACTCGATGCTCGAAGGCAGCTTCACATGGCGAGTGACCGCAAGGGCTACGTAACCGGCTAGAAAGCCTGCCAGAATACCGCCAATAAACCCCGAGCCAATGTCCGCCGCCAGCATGCCGCCAATCATACCCGGCGCAATACCAGGGCGGTCGGCAATTGAGTAAGCGATATAGCCTGCTAATACCGGAATCATCAACGCAAACGCGGTGCCGCCGCCAATCTGCATTAACGCAGCGGCCAGGGTGCCTTCCTGCTCGAACGCCTCGATGCCGAACATAAACGACAGGGCGATTAGTAGCCCGCCCGCCACTACCATGGGCAGCATAAACGACACGCCGGTGAGCAGGTGTTTATACACGCCTTTCTCTTTCAGGCTTTTGCCATCGTTTGAAGCCGTATTAGCCGTGCCTGCACTTTCCACACTGGCCTGGGTTAGGGCGTTTTCAATCGTTGCCTGGGATTTTTTAAGCGCCGTACTGGTCGAGGTGCGGTACACGCGTTTACCGGAAAAACGCGTTGGATCAACTTCAATATCGCAGGCCAGAATGACAACGTCGGCGGCGGCGATTTCGTCTTCCGTTAGCTTGTCCTGGGCGCCGACTGAGCCTTGGGTTTCCACTCGAATTGAGTGGCCCATGGCGTTGCCCGCCTCAGCCAGCGCTTCTGCGGCCATAAAGGTGTGAGCAACACCGGTGGGGCAGGCGGTAACGGCCACAATGGTTTGGCCGCCTGCAGCGGCTGGCGCTTTTGTTTGAGGGGTAGCAACCGGGGCGCTATATAATGGCGCTTCGCGTTTAGCGGTGGTTAAAAACGCGTCCGGGTCAGGCAGCGCTTGAGCAATCGGTGCCTGGTAAAGGCGTTTGCCTTCAAATCGCTCCGGTGCGGGTACATGCTCGGCGGCTACGACAATTAAATCGGCATGGGCAATTTGTTCGGCATTGGCGGTCTCGACCGGTGCCAGTTCTCCGTGCATTTCTACATGGACTTTCCAACCCAAGCGCTGAGCGGCTTGTTCAAGGCGTCGGGCAGCCAAAAAAGTCGTTGCCATGCCGCTGGGGCAGGCGGTAATTAGAATAATATTCATTGTGACGTTCCCTCGGTGCGGCTGGCGTGCAGGCGCTGGACCTGAGTATGTTGTAGGAGTACGGCAAAGTCGTCCGCGTGGGCATTGCCCACGCCAACATGGCGAACAGATTCGGCGGAAAGTGCCGTGGCAAAACGCAGTGTTTCTTCGTCACTTTGCTGGCTGAGCACGCCGTGGAGCATGCCAGCCACAAAGGTATCGCCGGCACCCACGGTATTGGCTGCCTGAACGCGGGGCGGCGTTGACTGCCAGGTGCCCTTGGCGTTTACCCAAATAACGCCGTCGGCCCCGGCAGAAAGTAGCGCTTGGCCAATACCTGCCTGATAAAGGCGGCAGGTGGCGCTTACTCGCTTGGCGTGATCATCCAGTGCCTCACCGGCCCAGTGGGCAAGTTCCAATTCATTGGGTTTAACGGCTTCGGGGGTTACCTCAATAGCGCACAGCAGGGCGTCGCCACTGGTATCCACCCATAACGGCACGCCGGTGGCTTTTAGCTCAGTCAGCAACGTGGCAAAACTTGTCAGGCTTAAGCCAGGGGGTAGGCTACCTGCCACAAGAATGGCATCGGCAGGCTCAGCGTTTAGCTGCTGTTTAATGCGGTTCAGAAGCGCGGCGACTTGCGTGGCGTCTACGCCGATACCGGGGCCGTTAATGTCGGTCACCCGGCCGCTTTTTTCCGCCAGCTTGGCATTAATACGGGTTTCCCCCGGCACGCGGACAAAGGCATCCGTAACGCCCAGCTGGGTAAACGCCCGTTGGAAGGGGCCATCGTTATCGCGCCCGAGAAATCCGCTCACCACCACGTGATGGCCCAGCGAGGCCAGCACTCGTGCAACGTTAACGCCTTTGCCCGCGGCTTCCAGCTGCGCGTTCCTGGGGCGGTTAACCGTGCCCAGCGTTAACTCTTCAAGATCAAACGCCAAATCCAGCGCCGGGTTGAGCGTAACGGTAATAACCCGGGCCATTAGTGTGCCTCCAGCGCGTCGCGCACAGCGGCGCTGGTCGCCTGGCTTAGGGCCAGTTGCGCACTGGCTTGGGCATCGGCCAGATCGAACTCACGCAGGCGAGCTTTCACCAGCGGAATTTGCCGGGCGCTAACTGAAAGCTCATCAACGCCTAACCCAACCAATACGGGAATAGCCGCCGTATCCGAGGCCAGCTCACCGCAAACGCCGACCCATTTGCCTTGGGCATGAGCGGCGTCAACGGTCATCTGGATCAAACGCAGAACCGCCGGGTGTAGGCCATCTGCCTGGGCAGAGAGCTCTGGATGACCGCGGTCAATCGCCAGCGTGTACTGGGTTAAGTCGTTGGTGCCAACCGAGAAGAAGTCCACCTCGGCGGCAAGCGTTGGTGCCAGCAATGCGCTGGAAGGGATCTCGATCATCACGCCTAGCTGCACGTCGTTTGCGCGCTCATCCGCGGGAATTTCCGCAAGCAAACGGTCAAAAATGGCTTTGGCGGCGTGAAATTCAGCCACGTCCTTGACCATTGGCAGCATAATCCGCAGCGGCCTGGGCGTCTCTTCTGAACCCGCTACCGGGGCGGCTGCTATTAGAAGCGCGCGCAGTTGGGTTTCGAGTACGCCGGGCTCGGTTAACGCCAGGCGAATGCCACGCAGACCCAAAAACGGGTTGTCTTCCTGGGGGACTGGCCAGTAGGGCAGGGGCTTGTCGCCACCCACATCCAGGGTGCGCGCCACTAGCGGGCGGCCGTTCAGGGCGTCGATGGCCTGCCGATACTCGGCGGTTTGCGTGGCAAGGTCGGGGGCGCTTGAGTGGGCCATAAACAGGAACTCAGTGCGCAGCAGGCCAACGCCCTCGGCACCACGTTCAACCGCATCTTCTGCATGAGCGGTGTTGCCCAGGTTAGCAGCCACCTCCACGTAGTGGCCGTCGCGGGTTTGGGCGCGTTCATAACGCCGCTCCCAAGCATCGGCTTCACGCGTCTGTAAATCAAGCAACTGCTGCTCGGCGCGGCGTAAGCGCTGCTCAGAAGGCGAAGGAATGACGCGGCCTCTTTCACCATCAAGAATCATCATGCTGGCATTGGCTAAGGCCATTACCGCTTTGCCGGCGCCCACCACCGCGGGTATGCCCAGCGCACGGGCCAAAATAGCGCTGTGGGCAGTGGCGCCGCCACGCTCGGTCAAAAGACCGCGCACGCGGGAGGTATCCAGGCGCGCTACGTCGGAAGGACCGATATCGTCCATCACCAGAATGTAGGGGTGGTTGGGTGGCTCGGGAAGTTGGGTGTCGCACAAAACACTCAGCACGCGGCGACCCACATCACGCAGGTCGGCGGCACGCTCAGCAAGCAGGCGGTCGGCAAGCATTTCTTGCGCGTGGGCGGCGGTTTCAATCGCTTCCCACCAGGCCGCCTCTGCTGAACGGCCTTCACGAATGGCATC
Organism: Halomonas sp. AOP43-D1-4; assembly: GCF_052446175.1. Lineage (NCBI taxonomy): Bacteria > Pseudomonadati > Pseudomonadota > Gammaproteobacteria > Oceanospirillales > Halomonadaceae > Halomonas > Halomonas sp. AOP43-D1-4. The sequence continues at coordinate 231,842 of NZ_JBQSVY010000006.1, read as the reverse complement.
TTCGGCGGCGCGGTGCAGCTCGGGGTCATCCAGCATCTCTTCATGCATGGAGAGGATATCGGCCACTTCGCCACCCGGCGCATTGCGCACCAGGGCTTCCAGCTGGGCAATGCCCTCCTGGATGGCATTGTGCAGCCGGGTCAGTTCGCGGTCGGGATTGTCAGCCTGTTCCGGGTAATCAAAGTGCTGAGGGCGAATAACAAACACCGGCGCAATCGCAAGCCCGGGGGAGGCCGCAATCGCCGTATGCGGTGTATCGGCTGTCAAAGGCGTAACGGTTTCCTCGTGAGCAGGGTGGGTCGCCAGCTGCTCTCGGCCGCTGTCAAAAGGCGCTACCTTTTCACCCAAGCCGCCTTCAATTGCATCCGCGACGTTGGCCAGTGCCTGTGGCGCTTCACTGCCTTCGCCAGAAAGTACCAGCCACTGGCCACGGCGTGCGCCCAAGCCGATGACTTTGGTCAGGCTCGCTGCGGAAACGCTGGCGGGGCTGCCTTCTTCCAGGCGAACGTTAATCGCAACGGCCTGTGCTCGAGCTACCTGCACCAACTGTTTAGCCGGACGGGCGTGCAGGCCGTGGGGATTTAATACCCGCACGCGCTGGGTATGCGTATTGGCTGTTTCACCTGCAAGCTGAGCCAGCACTTGGGCGGCATCTGCCTTTAGTAACGCGCGGCTTGGGGTGTTTTCGAGCACCTTCTGAAGTTGCTCCAACAGGGAGGTGTGCGCGCTTCCCTGTGCTGCCAGGCAAAACAGGCCGTGAACAGCATGGCCGTTCTCTTCCATGTGTGCTTCGACCGGTGTCGCCACGCCCAGCGCAGGCTGTTGGACGCCGCTGGCGCTGCTGGCAAGCCAAAAACCGTCGCCCAGCCAAACCGGCGGTTTCGCCGCAATATCGGCAATAAAGTGGTTATCTACGCAGCCACTTTGGCGTAAGCGGGCGGCCGCTGCCAGGGCCAGTTCCTGAACACTCTGTGCGGGAAACTGCAGGCAAAGCGTGTCGCTATCCAGTCTGGGCGCGGGGGCAGGTTTAGACAGCAGGCGAGCGACGTCCTCGGTGGAGCGGGCTGTGGCAAGCGCTTCAGCAACGCCGTCACGGTCCAGTACGTGCGTTAGGGCGCGCAAAATATCCAAATGTTCATCATTTTGTGCGGCAATCGTCACCAGTACATAGACGCGGTTGCCATCGTGCCATTCGATGCCTTCTGGAAATTGCAGTACTCGAACGCCAGTCCGCTTAACATGCTGGCGGCTTTCGGGCGTGCCGTGGGGAATGGCGATAGCATTACCCAGATAGGTAGATGACTGCGCCTCACGGGCATGCAGGCCCTCGCGATAGGCAGGATCAACCAGCCCCGCGTCAGCCAGTACCCGGGCGGCCTCATCCAGCGCCGCTTGCCAATTGTTGGCGTGGCGGTCAAGCAAGATGTCATTAGGACCGAGTGTGAGCATGCAATTCTCCTATAAGGACGAGTCCGGTAACGGCTCGACGGCGACGTAAAGGACACAAATGCCGAGTAACGGTATTGATCGATGCCTACCGTCTATGATGATAATGCTGAAACGATTCAGCTAAAGGCGCAAGGGGTGTGTTTTTAGACTTTGGTGGGGGTCTCGTCAAGGCGCTGTTACACTTTGCAGGCTTATAAGGAGAAAAAACATGACATTAGCCGATATTGCGCGGCTTGCAGGTGTTTCACGCACCACAGCCAGTTATGTCATTAATGGGCAGGCTGAACAGCGTCGTATCAGTACCGCCACGATTGAAAAGGTCATGAGCGTTGTTCGTGAGCATCAATATCAGATTGATCCACAGGCGGCGGCGCTGCGCCGAGGTGCCAGTCGGCTGATTGGTTTAATCGTGCCTGACCTTGAAAATATCAGCTATGCACGCTTGGCGAAGCGCTTGGAGCGTGGTGCGCGCGAGCAAGGATATCGGCTGCTGATTGTAAGCTCGGATGACTGTGCCGAAAGTGAGCGCGCTCTGGCGCTTGCCCTGCGCGCTCAGCGCTGTGAAGTACTGATTACTGCCAGCTGCCTGGCCGACGTTGACCCATTTTATAGGGAATTGGTGAGTGACGGCTGGGCCGTGGTGGGCATGGACCGAGGGCTGGATAGCCACTACTTTTCCAGTGTCGTTAGTGATGATCACGACGCCGCTGAGCGTTTAACGCTCTCGGTACTTAACCAGGATACGCGGCGAGTTGCCTGGCTTGATGCCATGCCTGAGCTGTCTATTAGTCGTGAGCGCCGGGCCGGTTTTGAGGCCGCGTTAAAAGATCGCGACATCGAGGAAGTGTATTTGAGTGCTGAGCGCTACGAGCGTAGTGAGGCGATGGAACTTGCCCAACAGCTGCTTAGCGAGCCCAAGGGGCTGGATGCACTGGTGACCGCATCGTATACCTTGATGGAGGGCGTTTTAGATGCGTTTTTAGAACGTGGAGGGCTTTCCAGGCATATCCGGCTTGCCACTTTTGGTGATCACCGCCTGCTGGATTTTTTGCCTCAGCCGATTAATTCGGTGCACCAGGATTATGATCGGATAGCAGAATTGACGCTTAACAGTGCGCTAAAAGCTGCCCGAGGCCAGGGGGGCGTCGGGCAGCAGGTCGTTAAGCGGCATCTTTTTCAGCGTGGGTAAGGGCGCTAAATCCTTAAGTTAAACCCTGGCGCTGGCCCAAGCGTTAGCATCGGGTATCGACATATCGTAGCGCTCACTTAGATAGGGCGATGAGAGCAGGAAGTCCGCGCTGGCTGCGTTGTTGGCGACAGGTACATTCCACAGCGTGGCAAGGCGTAGCAGTGCTTTAACATCGGGGTCGTGGGGCTGTGGCGCAAACGGGTCCCAGAAGAACACCAATATATCGAGCTCTTGCTCGGCGATGCGTGCGCCTATCTGCTGGTCGCCGCCTAGCGGCCCGCTCATTAATCCTTCAACGGTCAAGCCCAGTTGCTGAGTTAACCGGCCTGCGGTGGTGCCCGTACCCATTAAGTGATGCTGGCGCAGCGTCTCCTGCCAACGTTCCGCCCACTCCAGTAGTTCACTCTTTTTGCCATCGTGGGCGATAAGCGCAATACGCTTTTGAGCGGGTAAGGTACGTAGCGCTTGGCGAGGCGGTCGGGCATCGTTCATTGTTTATTCTCCTGATGTTTCCTGCTCAATAGCGATAATCTTCATGGTGTTGGTGCCGCCATGAGCGTTCATATGATCGCCGCGAGTCAGAATAATATGCCCACCCGGGCGCGCCAGGCCATAGGCTTTAAGCAATTTCAGCGCCTGCTGGTTTACTTCAGTGGGCTCCATTTGGGTGGTGTTGAAGGGGAGCGATACCACGCCACGGTAAAGTGCCATGCGGCGCTGGGCAACGGGACTATGCGCCAGGCCAACAATTGGCAGGCCAGAACGAATGCGCGAGGCAATCAGCGGTGTGTAACCGGTCGATGTCATGCAGGCAATCGCGCTAACGCCGGTTAAATGGTTCGCGGCGTACATGGCCGAAAGGGCGATGGTTTCATCCATGCGCTCAAAGCCTTCATGCATGCGGTGGCCAGACGACTGTGCCAGCCGCTCGCGCTCGGCGCCTAAGCAAACGCGGTCCATGGCTTCAACGGTTTCTACCGGAAATTCACCGGCTGCCGTTTCTGCTGAAAGCATAACGGCGTCGGTCGCATCCAGCACCGCATTGGCCACATCGAACACCTCGGCGCGTGTGGGCAGCGGGGATTCGATCATCGACTCCATCATTTGGGTGGCGGTAATCACGGCGCGGTTAAGCGAGCGGGCATGTTTGATGATGCGCTTTTGGGTGCCTATGAGTGCTTCATCACCAATTTCTACACCCAGGTCGCCACGCGCCACCATAACGGCTTCAGAGGCAATAATGATGCCGTCCAGCGTTTCATCATCCGCCACTGCCTCGGCACGCTCCAGCTTGGCGACCAGGCCAATCTCTTTGCCTTCTTCGCCCAGCAGTGCGCGTGCTTCCCGCATATCGTCTGCTGAACGCGGAAAGGAGACCGCCAGATAATCCACGCCGATTTCCACTGCCGTTTTTAAATCGGCCTTGTCTTTGTCGGTTAAGGCGGGAGCAGAAAGGCCACCGCCCTGTTTGTTGATGCCCTTGTTGTTGGAGAGCTTGCCACCCACATGAACACTCGTGTGTATTTCCTGGCCCGCAATGGAGGTCACATCCAGAACAACGCGGCCGTCATCCAGCAGTAACCGGTCGCCGGGGGCTACATCATCAATAAGTGATGGGTAGTCACAACCAACGCGTTCACTGTTGCCCGCATTGGTATCCAGCGCCATGTCTAGAATAAACGCTTCGCCTACTGATAAATGAATAGGGCCTTCAGCAAAACGCGCGATGCGAATTTTAGGACCTTGTAAATCGCCTAGTGCAGCAACACATTTACCTAAGCGCTGGGCGATATCGCGAACATCCTGTAGGCGTCGGCGATGATCATCGGCAGAGCCGTGGGAGAAGTTAAGTCGAACGACATCGACGCCTGCCGTGATCATCGCCTCAAGAATACTTGGCTGGTCGCTGGCAGGGCCTAGTGTGGCAACAATTTTGGTACGGCGAAGCGGCAAAGGTGAATTCGATAGGCTCATGAGCAGGCTCTCCTTAAATATTAAAAAAAAGCAAAAAACCAGTGTTGTCAGACGGCAAGGTGACTGCTTAATTGTCGGCGTGAAGTGTAGACGACCATAGTGATAATATAGTAATTTTACTACAAATAGGTTATTCAATAGCCAGTAAAGCAGCGTTGTAAGCGATTTTGTTCTTTTTAAAACGCTTTTGCGTGTCTTTTTGGTAATTTTTTTACTTGAATGAAGCCATCCACCACCGAGCATGAGGTGTCAGCATGACGATCAGAGTTGCTATTAATGGGTTTGGACGGATCGGCCGTAACGTCTTACGCGCCCTGTATGAAAACGATTACCGTGACAAAATTCAGGTAGTGGCGATTAATGACCTTGGCGATCCTTCGCTAAATTCGCATTTACTACGCCACGATACGGTGCATGGGCATTTCCCCTTCACTGTAGAGCACGACGCAGAAAGTATCAGCGTTGACGGCGACCGGATTGCGATCTCTTCCGAGCGCGACCCTGCCAGCCTCCCTTGGGCATCCATGAATATCGATTTGGTCATGGAGTGCACGGGGCTGTTTACCAAACGTGAAGCCGCTGCCAAGCATTTGGAAGCGGGCGCTAAACGAGTACTGATTTCGGCACCCAGCCCGGATGCGGATGCAACGATTGTTGTCGGTGTTAATGATGACGTGCTGACTGCTGAGCATAAGGTTGTCTCCAATGCCTCCTGCACGACTAACTGCCTGGCACCGGTCGCCAAAGCGCTGAACGACACTATAGGTATCGAAAACGGCCTGATGACGACCGTTCACGCCTATACCAATGACCAGAATCTTTCGGATGTTTATCATACCGACCCGTACCGCGCACGCAGCGCCACTCACTCCATGATCCCGACCAAAACCGGAGCCGCAGCTGCGGTGGGTTTGGTTCTGCCTGAGCTGGAAGGTAAACTGGATGGGCTGGCCGTGCGCGTACCGGTGATTAACGTGTCGCTGGTGGATCTAACCTTTAACGCAGGGCGCGATACCAGCAAGGAAGAGATCAACCAGATCCTCGAAAAGGCCGCTGCCAACTCGAGCGTACTGGCTGTCAATGCTCAGCCGCTGGTATCCATCGACTTTAACCATGATGCGCATTCATCAACGTTTGATGCCAATCACACCCGTGTGAATGGTCGCTTGGTAAAAGTAATGGCGTGGTACGACAACGAGTGGGGTTTCTCCAACCGTATGCTGGATACCGCCATTGCGATGCAGGCAACCGCAAAATAGTTATTTTTGAAGTGCGCTGTTAATGTTTGATTTAAAGGCCGAAAATTTATTTTCGGCCTTTATTTTTAATAAAAAGAATCTTTTTTTTAATAGGACTGCATCCAAAACGTCTTCTCGCGTGTATCCCCTATACAGCCACCATTTACGGCGGTTGATAATAATCCTCAAGGAGACTGAAAATGACCATTCATCATTTCACGCGTACCGCACTAGGCGCAGCGCTGATCGCATCCTTCAGTCATGCCGCTTTGGCCGAAACGCCAGCGGATGTCCAGGTTCCGGACGGTAATACCGTAGCACTTGAAACTATAGGTGTGGGCGCGATTACCTATATGTGTGAAATCAATGATTCCGGCGATATGGCGTGGGTCTTTAAAGGTCCTCATGCCGCGCTAAATGCTACCGATGGTAGCCAGGTAGGTAGCTACTACGGCCCCCCCGCTACATGGGAAGCACTGGATGGCTCTAAAATCACTGGCACCCAATTAGCGACCGCACCCAACGGTGACGACAATATTCCTCTACAACTGGTAGAGGCCAACCCTGCTGAAGGTGAAGGCGCGATGAAGGATGTTAGCTACATCCAGCGCTTGAATACTGAAGGTGGCGTGGCGCCAGATGTTGCTTGTAATAGCGACCACGACGGCGCTACTGCAGTCGTTACTTACCAGGCTGACTATGTTTTCTGGAAGGCTGAATAAGCAGTAACAGGTTAATTCAAGTTACGCCAAGGGCTCGTTTGTTATGCCCTTGGCGGCTATGCTGTCTGGATGTGCGACAAGTGGAATTGACGCGTCACCAGGGAGCCCAGGTGTGACAGACGTAACCAGCGAATTTGACCATGTTGCCGTGCTTGCACGTTGTGCCCGCGGTGACCAGGACGCTCTTCACCAGCTCTATTTGCACGAGGGCGCCGCACTATTAGGAGTTGTGATTCGAATCGTCAAGGATCGTGGCATGGCCGAAGATATTGTCCACGATGCCTGCCTGAATATCTGGCAGCGTGCCGATAGCTTTGACCCTACCAAGGGGTCGCCCCAGACATGGATTTTTAGTATCGCACGGCATCTTGCCCTTAACGCGATTCGCTACCGGGGGCGTGAAACCAATGTCGATCATAATGACCCCGCCGAGTGGGAGTATGATGAAGCGTTCCAACTGGCGTCACCTGCTGAGGAGGCCTATGACTGGCAAACAGGCCAGCGCATGGATGAATGCCTCGAACAGCTTGAAACAGAACGGCGCAACTGCGTACTCCACGCCTATGTGGACGGCCTAAGCCATGCGGAAATTGCCGCCCACACGGGTGCGCCACTCGGCACGGTGAAAGCCTGGATTAAGCGCAGCCTGCTTCGCCTGCGGGAGTGTATGGCATGACCCGTACCCACGCAGGTCAGTGATCAACAGTTTGCCTGTTTGGCGTGGTGCTGCCGGGCTTGGGCTTGCGGCGGCATTGGTGATGGGCGTTTTGCTCGCCACTGATACCCCAGTACCAACAACTCCCGAATACATGGTGGTGCTCATGGCGCCGCAAAATCAGTCGGCTGGCTGGGTGGTTCAAGCTTCCACACGGCAAAGCATTCAACTGATACCGCTGGGCACGTTTGAAGTACCAGAAGGTAAGGCGCTGGAGTTTTGGACCAAAGCGGACGATTGGCAAGCACCGGTATCATTGGGTTTGGTAACCCCGGGTGAGCCCATTAACGTCAATCTGAACGAGCTGCCGCCTCTTCAAGATAATCAGCTGTTCGAGCTAACCCTGGAAGAAGAAACAGGCTCGGCAACAGGCCTGCCCACCGGCCCTATCGAGTTCATTGGCCGGGCAGTGGAGATTTAATAAGAACTGCGTGATGGGGCTCCGGCGAAAGCCTGCGCCCATCAGCATGCCGCTACCTATCAATTATTGGGCAGCATCTCCAAGCCCCGGCCTCGCGTGAGCCACCGCGATAACAGCACCCGACAGGGCGGCGATCAAACCCAGCCCAAGCGCCCCGGGCTTTAGAGTTCATTCTCCATCGGGTGGCGGCATCAGTGGGGGTATCCAGTGGTAGCGGCAGGTGCTATCAAGCACGTAGAGTGTGTTTATAGCGAAATAAAAGCGCGTCGAACCGCTCCAAAAATATTTTATTGTAGTAAAATTACATTAAATATTGCGCATGATGCCTTTTTTTAGATAAATTTTAGGTAATCTAACCACGTAGATGGTCGTGGATAATAAATAGGAGCAGAGATGAGCCAGTCATATGCCTCCCCAGGCGCCCCATTAGGTGAACGTGACCATGCCATTGATCTAGCGCTTTTCGGGGCGTTGGGCGACCTCGCCATGCGCAAGCTGTTTCCTGCTTTATATCATCTTGACCGTGAAGGCCTGATGCCTGAAAGCACCCGCATTATGGGGCTGGCGCGTCAGGAGCATGATGTGGCGTCGTTCAGGCAGCTGGTTGGCGGCGCATTGCGTAAACGGCTCAAAAGCAGCGAGCTAGAGGACTCAAGCTTTGAGCGCTTTCTAAATCGTCTGGATTATCGTCAGCTCGACTTTTCAACAGCAGGGGGCTTTGAAGCCATTCGCGAATGGCGAGAAGGCTCAAAACAACCGATGGTGGTGTACCTTTCTGTTGCCGCGCGTATTTATGGCGATATTTGTCACCATCTTCAGGCCAGTGGAAGTCTGGACGAAGACTCCCGCGTCGTTGTTGAAAAACCGATTGGCTACGATCTGACATCGTCTGAACAGATCAACAATGCCATTGGTGCTGTATTTCCTGAGTCACGGGTATACCGCATTGACCACTACTTGGGTAAAGAAACGGTTCAGAACCTGATTGCGCTGCGCTTTGCCAATCCGCTCTTCGGCACTCAGTGGAACCAGAATCATATTTCCCACGTTGAGATTACCGTGGCCGAAAAGGTCGGTATTGAGGGGCGTTGGGGCTATTTTGATGATGCAGGCCAACTGCGTGACATGGTGCAGAACCACCTGCTGCAGCTGTTATGTCTGATCGCCATGGACCCGCCCTCTAACCTGGATGCGGATGCCATTCGTGATGAAAAGGTAAAAGTGTTGAAAGCGCTGAAACCTTTTACAGGGGAGGCGCTAGGGCGCGATGTGGTACGCGGGCAATATATTGCCGGCACCAGCGATGGCCAAGCGGTGCCTGGTTACCTGGAGGAAGAGGGCGCTAATACCCAGAGCCAGACGGAAACCTTTGTTGCGATGAAAACCGAGGTGTCTAACTGGCGTTGGGCGGGTGTGCCTTTTTATCTTCGCACCGGTAAGCGGATGCCCGAAAAGCTTTCGCAAATTGTGATCCATTTCCGCCAGCAGCCGCACTATATCTTTGATCCGGACCAGCGCGATATTGCTTCCAACAAGTTAATTATTCGCCTTCAGCCGGAAGAGGGAATTGCCCTACAAGTACTTACCAAAGACAGTGGCCTGGATAAAGGCATGCGTTTGCGCCCAGGGCCCTTACATCTTGATTTTAATAGTGCCTTCCCTAAATCACGTATTCCCGATGCTTATGAGCGCCTCTTGCTTGAAGTCATGAAGGGCCAGCAGTATCTGTTTGTACGCCGTGATGAGGTGGAGCACGCTTGGCGCTGGTGCGATCAGTTAATTGCTGGTTGGCAGAGTCGTGAAACCCCACCGAGGCGTTATCCGGCGGGCTCCTGGGGGCCGGTTGCCTCCATTGCGATGATTACCCAGGATGGCCGCAGCTGGTACGAGGATTATTAACATGAGCCAACAACGTCAAAAGCTGGCGGAACAGCTAGCCGAAGCGGTCGCGCAGGCCTTGAGTGAAGATCTAGACCGCCAGGAGCGCGTGCTTCTGGTCGTGTCCGGTGGCTCGACCCCGGTGCCTTTTTTTAAAGCCCTGGCTGCCAAGCCGCTAGCCTGGTCGCGTATCGATATCACGCTGGCAGATGAGCGCTGGGTGGATGAACAAAGCAGCGACAGCAACGCCAGGCTGGTGCGTGAAAACCTGCTGCAAGGCGCTGCCGCTGCGGCGCGTTTCGTGCCCCTAACCGCAGAAGCTTCAACGCCGGAAGAGGGCGTCGCGGCGGTAGCCGAACAGACCGCATCGCTTAGCTGGCCAGCCAGCGTGGTGATACTTGGTATGGGCGGGGATGGCCATACAGCCTCGCTGTTCCCGGATAGCCAGGAACTCGGGTTAGCGCTTTCTACGGATGAGCCGTTGGTCGCGGTAAGAACCCCCAGCCAGCCACAGCCGCGGATTACCTTTTCAGCTTCCCGGCTACACCAGGCACATCGGCATATTTTACATATTACCGGTGACGATAAGCGTGCCGTACTGGCCAATGCCTTGAACGGCGATGATGTGCGGCAACTGCCAATACGTGCCTTTTTGTCATGCCCCTTGGCTATTTACTGGGCACCTTAACAATCAATTAATAATAGATTTCCGGAGACTTACGATGTCGATAGATAAACAGTTACCTTCAACGCGCACCGCTGAACTTGACAGCATTTGCCTTAAAGCGGAAGTGATTCCGGTGATCACCATTGATCGCCTTGAAGATGCCGTGCCGCTTGGAAAGGCCCTGGTAGAGGGCGGTTTAACAGTTCTCGAAGTCACCCTGCGTACCGACTGTGCGTTGGAAGCCATTAAGCGCATGCGTGAAGCGTTACCCGGAGCAAGCATTGGTGTGGGTACCGTACTCACCCCTGCTCAATATCGCCAGGCCGAAGAAGTAGGTGCTGATTTTGTCGTAACGCCGGGCACGACCGAGGCACTTTATCGTTACGGTATCGAAAGCTCAGTACCCATGCTGCCGGGCGTTTCGACCATATCCGAGCTGATGACCGGCTGGCAGTTCGGTTATCGCCGCTTCAAGTTCTTCCCGGCGGAGTCCAGCGGTGGCGTTAAAGCACTCAAGGCCTTTGGTGCTCCGATCCCTGGCGCGAAATTTTGCCCCACGGGCGGCATCACGGTCGAGAATGCGGCATCCTACCTGTCACTGCCCAACGTCATGTGCGTAGGTGGCTCCTGGCTCACGCCCGCCAGGTTGGTTGAAGCCGAAGATTGGGAAGGCATTCGCAAATTAGCTCAGGAAGCCGCCGAACGTTTTCATCATTAATGGAGCGCCTGGATTGGTACGCCCAAAGCTATTTCAAGGGCTATTGCAAAGACTATTTCAAGGGCTATCCACAGGTCTAGGCGATTTCTAAAGGTCTTCCTGTCCAATCACCGGGCAACGTCATGTTGCCCGGTTTTTTATGCAAAATAACACGTTAGGTAAGACCAAAGGGGGATAAACGTTAATCCATCGCTCCGTTAGAATCTCTGCGGAAATATGTCAGACATTTATTCGCACTGCGCATGTACAACACGATGACTAAATAATGGAGCAAGCCAACATGCATATGCTGACCCTGGCGTCTTTCCTGTTTTTTACAGGGCTGGTCGCTTTTATTACGTGGCGTATCACACGCCGGGATGATCACTCCAGTACCACTGGTTATTTCCTGGCAGGGCGCTCGCTGACCTTCCCGCTGATTGCGGGTTCGTTGCTAATGACCAACCTCTCCACTGAGCAGATGGTAGGCCTAAACGGGGCTGCGTTTGCCGATGGGCTAAGCGTTATGGCATGGGAAGTCGTTGCAGTTATCGCGTTGGTCGCGCTGGCGCTGTTTTTCCTGCCGCGCTTTTTAAAAAGCGGTATTACTACACTGCCGCAATTGCTGGAAATCCGCTTTGATAAAGGCACCCAGCTGATCACCAACGTTATTTTCCTTATTGCCTATGCCGTTATTTTGCTGCCGATCATTCTCTATTCTGGTGCGATTGGCTTGCAGGGGATGCTGGACCTGCAAGGACTAACCGGTATTCAGTCATCAAGCACACTGCTTTGGCTAACCGTATGGATTGTGGGCATTATCGGTGCGATCTATGCCCTATTTGGCGGGCTACGTACGGTTGCCGTTTCCGACACGCTGAACGGTATTGGGCTGTTAGTGGGCGGTTTTGTGGTCGTCTATTTTGGCCTTCAAGCGGTGAGTGGCGGTACGGGCATCATGGAAGGCTGGAGCATTCTTAAGCAGAGCGACCCGGATAAGCTCAACTCGATTGGTGGCTCAGAGCAGCAGGTGCCGTTCTTCACGCTGTTTACCGGGGTCTTTCTGATTAACTTGTTTTATTGGAGCACGAATCAGCAGATTATCCAGCGAACGCTTGCCGCCAAAAACCTGGCCGAAGGCCAAAAGGGTGTGCTGCTGACAGGGCTTTTTAAACTGCTTGGCCCGCTGTATCTCGTGCTACCAGGTATTATTGCCTATAACCTGTATGCTGATCAGGGTGTGCAGGCTGATGAAGCCTATGGGCACTTAGTGTTTAACGTTCTACCGCCTTATTTAACGGGTTTCTTTGCGGCGGTTATGGTCGGGGCGATTCTGTCCTCGTTTAACTCCGCGCTTAACAGTACCACCACCATTTTCAGCTTGGGTATTTATAAAGGCGTGCTGAATAAAGACGCTACTGAGCAGGAGGTTGTTAAATCGGGCAAGATCTTTGGTTGGATCATGGCGATTATTACCATGATTATCGCGCCACTGCTGGCCGGGCAGGATAGTCTATTCGGCTACCTGCAGAAGATGAACGCCATTTACTTTATTCCTATTCTGGCTGTTGTGTTGGTGGGGCTACTGACTAAACGGGTACCTCCCATGGCCGCCAAAATAGCGCTGGTGGGCGGCTGTTTATTGATCGCTGCTGGTTACTTTGTGCCGCCATTTAATCTCTTGCCTGAGATTATGAATGAGTTCCACTTCGTCGCATTGGTGTTTGCCTTGTTAGTGGTGATGATGCTGGTGGTTGGCAAGCTACGTCCGCGCGAAACGGACTGGGTACAGGAGCATGTCGGCGGTGTTGATTTAACGCCCTGGAAAGGTGCACTACCCTCTGGTGTCGCGTTGATCATTTTAGTGATCATTATTTATATAAGCTTTGCTGGATGATTGTCGATTAGGCGCTGAAAGCTAGCGCTGTTAGCAATAGCGCTGTCATCAATAGCCCAGTAACAGAAAGGCCCCGTTAGTATCAACTAGCGGGGCCTTATCGTTTTAGCGGCTGTTGTTGAATTTATGCAAGCCGTAGCGGCGGTTCGGCGAGCCCGGCTATGTCGATTTGCACGGAAAATAGCGCGCCAGCGTTCGGCTCTTTGGCAAGCTGCTCTGAAGTGAAACCCTCTTGAGCCGTCGTGATATACAGCGTTTTAAGCTCTGGGCCTGCAAACACCGGGCAAGAGGGTTGGCTGGCTGATAGGTGCACTCGGCCAATAGTCTCACCGTCAGCGTTTAAGCGCACAACCTCGCCAGCACCCCAAAGCGCTAGCCATAGGCAGCCCTGGCTATCCATCACGGCGCCGTCGGGGCTGCCAATATGACCGGAAAAATCCGCAAAAGGCTCGGGTTCTCCGAGCGGCCAGCCTTGGTCATCCAGCGCCCAGCGCATCACAACGCCGGTTGGTGTATCCGTAAAGTAAGCGGTGGTGCCATCGGGTGAAAAGCACAGCGCATTAGGAATGCTAAGCCCGGTACGCAGTTGGCTAAGCGTGCCGCGATGCAGTCGGTAGAGGCTGCCCGCCTGGTGCTCAGCCTGTTTTCCCATGCTTGAAAACCACAGGCTGCCATGCCTGTCCACACGTGCGTCATTGCTGCGCGTAACAGGGTTATCGGCTTCAACATCGGCAAAGTGGGTAATGTTGCCGCTTTCAGGGTCGAAGTGGCTCAATGAGCGCTCACCCACTAGTAGCAGGCGGCCATCCTCAAGCGGCGCGGCCAGAGAAACCATATCGTCTAGCGCTACATGATCATGCTGCTGGCTGGTGTGAGAGAGCCAGTGCAAGCGCTTGCCAATAATATCGCACCAGTAAAGCCGTCCGCTGCTGACTTGCCACTGCGGGCCTTCTCCAAGCAGGCAGCCACTATCTACTGCGACAGTTGCCTGCCATGTGGGTAATGACATTACTCTTCTCCGGCTTTTTTCCAGGCGTTAACTAACGCAATCGCCTGCTGGGCAACCGCCTTGGCGCTTTGCCCGGGTTTATAAAGTGCGCTGCCCAGGCCAGCACCATCTACACCGGCTGCTCGCCAAGCGGCGAAGTTATCGATTCCAACACCGCCTACGGCGTACAAACGAGTGCCTTCAGGCAGTACGGCGCGTACGGCTTTCATACCTTCCAGCCCGACCTGAACGGCAGGAAAAAGCTTAAGCCCTGTCGCGCCAGCGTCAAGTGCATCGAATGCTTCGGAAGGGGTAACAATGCCTGGCCAGCTCGCCATCTCAAGACGGTGCGTTTCTTCAATCACGCTGGGGCGACAATTAGGCGAGACAATTAAACGCCCACCAGCGGCATGAACGTCTCGCACTTGTGCGGGGGTAAGCACGGTGCCCGCGCCAATGACCGCCTGCTCGCCAAAAGCGTTGACTAAGCGGCGAATGCTCTCTAGTGGCTCCGGCGAGTTAAGTGGCACTTCAATCTGGGTGATGCCTGCGTTAAGCACCGCATCAGCAACGTCGATAACGTCATCGGGCGTTACGCCTCGCAAAATTCCGATCAGGGGTAACGTCATAGAGCTCTCTCTGCATTATTTGTTAGCGCCTGGTGGGCGAGTCGAAGACCTGCCAGTACGGCGGTGTCGCCCTCAACGTGATGGGTCTGAAAGCCGAGCGCATTAAGGGCCAAATGGTAACGATGACAAAGCGCTGGATTACCAATCAAGGTAACCGTTTCAGCGGTGGATAATGATTGGCAGGCGCCCGCTAGCTCAAGGCCAATCGCAAGGCCAGAAAGCCGTGCCGAGAGCACGCTTGCCCGGGTGTTACCCATGGGCAGGCGGCTATCCAGTAAATCCTGCGCCCGCAGGCCGAACAGGCGGCTGCTAAATGTCTCTGGGGCTGCGCTTATCTCGCTGACGGCGGCGATGAACGCATCACGGCAGGCGGGCTCGTTTAGCGCATCGCTGCCAATGGAGTGCTTTAGAACCGACTGAGTCGCCAGCAGTTGATAAAGCTCGCCTGTTAGATAGGTGGTGAACTGTATTACCGCGCCTGACTCAATGCTCGCCCATTTGGAGTGGGTGCCCGGCAGGCAGACCCGGCCTGAAAAATCGGGCGCTTCGGCCGCCAGGCCAGCAAGCTGGGTCTCTTCTCCGCGCATGACATCAAAATGCTGAGCCGCGCTGTGGGTTTGGCTCAGACCGGGCAGCAGATGCACACGCAGCTGGCCACCTACCAGCCGAGGCATCACCGCGCCATGGCTAAGCTGGTCAAGCGAGATAGGCACCGGCAAGTAAGCGGCTTCCAGCCAGCCTTGTCGAGCGCCTGCCATGCCGCACACCATTACCGCTATTTGGCCGGCGGCAGGTAGCCAATCGCCCACCAGGCGCAACAGCTCAGCCTCGTATTCATCTGGCGTGAGCGAAAGCATGCCCTTATCGCTGCTGGCGTTGGCGATCACCTGGTCTTGCTTATCGAGCCCCCAAGCACGCAGGTTGCTTGAGCCCCAGTCTACCGCGATCCAGGCGAGCGTTTGCGGTAACGCATCAGAATCGGTACGCATGTGACGATATCTCCCCACGAATAAGGTTCTCCACTATTAAGAAAGCAGGGCTTACCACTCAGCGATAGAGCCGTCGTCGTGCGTCCATACCGGGTTGCGCCAGCGGTGGCCTGTTTTGGCGCGCTCTTCAACATAGGCTTCATCAATTTCTACGCCCAGGCCGGGGCCTTGGGGGATAGCGCAAAAACCGTCGGTGATACTTAGGGCTGTTTTGTCTACCAGGTAGTCCAGCACGTCATTGCCCTGGTTGTAGTGAATCCCCATGCTTTGTTCTTGAATGAAGGCGTTATGGCAGACAGCATCCAGCTGAAGTGAAGCGGCCAGGGTTAACGGCCCAAGCGGGCAGTGGGGCGCCAGCGCCACATCGTAGGCAGAGGCGAGGGTGGCGATTTTCAGCCCTTCGCTAATGCCGCCACAGTGGGAAATATCCGGCTGGATAATGTCGATCATGCCATCGGCCAGCAGATCGCGGAACTGAAAGCGGGTATGTAAGCGTTCGCCGGTCGCCAAGGGGTAGCTCAACCCGCCCGCAATATCTTTCAAGCAAGGCAAGTGTTCCGGTGCAACGGGCTCTTCAACAAACATGGGATGGTAAGGCTCAAGCTCACGCAGTAATGCTTTGGCCATGGGGCGATGGACGCGGCCATGAAAGTCGATACCGATACCCACATCCGGCCCAACGGCCTCGCGCGCCTCACGCACTCGGGCCACGGCTTCATCGACCTTGCGATGAGAGTCGACGATTTGCATTTCGGGCGTGCCGTTCATCTTGAACGCGGTAAAGCCTTTTTCGACCAGTGCCTTGGCACCAGCGCCCACATCGCTTGGGCGGTCTCCCCCGGTCCAGGCATACATGCGCATTTTATCGCGCACCGCTCCCCCCAAGAGTTGGTGAACGGGAACACCCAAATCACGCCCTTTAAGGTCCCACAGTGCCTGGTCAATACCCGCAATAGCGCTCATCAAAATGGGGCCGCCGCGATAAAACCCGGCACGATAGAGCGTGTTCCAAAGGTGTTCGATCCGATGAGGGTCCTGGCCAATCAGGTAGTCGGAAAGTTCGTGAACAGCCGCTTCTACCGTTGCGGCACGGCCTTCGATGACCGGCTCGCCCCAGCCATAACAGCCTTCATCGGTTTCGATTTTAAGAAACAGCCAGCGGGGAGGGACTTGCCATGTTTTAAGACGCGTAATTTTCATACGATGTAATCCTCACGGTTAGCCGAGTGGGTACGGCAAACGTTATTGCAGAAGTTGGTTTCAGCCCAGCTAGACGATGCCCAGGTCGATAGCGGTGCGCCGCAATACCTCGCGCGCAGCGGTGTCGGCCGCGTTAATGTCGCCGGCTTTAATCGCATCCAGTACGTGGCGGTGCCGGGTCAAACTGTCGTCGAGTGTTTTAATATCGTGTTGCGAGCGATATACCAGCGCCATGATTGAAGGGCGTAATAAATGGCCCATTTGCCGCCACACCAGGTTATGTGTCGCTTGGTAGATCACATCGTGAAAGGCAACATCGAACTCAATGTGCTGGGCGCGCGCGTCAGGATTGCCTGCCGAACAGCGCATACCTTCAAACGCCGCTTCCAGACGTGTAATGTCATCACCGGTGGCCGCTTGGGCCGCTAATCTCGCAACCGTGGGCTCTGCTGAGAATCGAAAAGCGTAAATTGCGCGCACGAGCTGAGGGTCCAGGTTGACGAGCCCTGTCATCCATTCGCTCATCAATGGGTCCAGCAGGTGCCACTCACTCATTTCACGAACCAGCGTGCCTCGGCCCGCCGTGCGCTCTATAAGCCCGGCGGCCGTTAGGCTTGCTAATGCGTTGCGTACCTGATTGCGGCTGACGGCAAAGTGTTTGCCGATATCCAGCTCCTTGGGAAAGACGTCACCGGGCTGCCAGTGGCCGGTTAATAGCGCCCTGGCCAGTAAGCGTGCCAAGTGTTCAGCGCCACCGTGGTGGGCGGGCAGGGTATCCAGCGTCATGGGATGTCTCTATGAATGACGGTAATAGCGTGAGCTTATTAAATGTCAGACATTTTAACAACCAGACGAAAGTTGGTTTTAGGTGGGTCTTTTTTAAAAGGACTGTTTGTAAAGTACCGTTTTTAAAAGGACGAGTCTTGGAAACTGCTTTTAACGTGCCCGAAGTGCGGCAATATCATCCTGAGTGGGTAGCGCGGCGTACGCGCCAGGCCGAGTAACGGCATGAGCCCCACAGCGGCAGGCAGTCTCCACGGCAGCGCGTAAGAAAGCGTTATCCTCGTGCCAACCTGGGGCAATGCCGTGGCGAGAAAGCTCTGTCAGTAGGCCACCAATAAACGCATCGCCACCTGCTGTGGTGTCCACCGTTTGTACACTGGGCGGCGCAATGTGCTGTGCCATGGCAGCACTTTTAAGCACCACATCGTTAGGGCCGTCAGTAATCAAAATGACGTTGACGCCTGCGGCCAAACGCTGGTTAAGCCAGGTGTCCTGGGACTGCTCGCCGCGCAGGTAATCCAGCTCCTCAAGCGATATCTTGAGCAGCTCGGCAGTGTCTAAAAGCTGCATCACCAGGCCAATATCGGCGGCGGCATCTGCCCACAAATTATGTCGCAGATTGGCGTCAACGCTCACCAGACAGCCAGACTGCTTGGCCATGTTTGCCAAGGCGAGGGTGGTTTCGGCAATGTCAGGGTCGGTTAGAGGTGCACGATGGCTGGCGTTTCAAATACTCCTTGGGGCAAATGATGAATGCGGTAGAGCAGGTCAGCGGCCGGTGGGCGGTAGAAGTCAAAGGTGCGTTCGCCGAGGGCATCTCGGGAGACAAACGCGAGTGCCGTACGGGCCATTTTAGTCCGCATAACGCCATCGGTATTAACACCGTGGCTATTCAGTTCCCGAATCAGAAAATGGCCAAATGTGTCATCGCCGACCATACCTAAAAAGTGACTAGGCACCCCAAGTCGAGCACAAGCGACGGCAACATTAGCGGGCGCACCGCCAGCGTAAGGAGTAAAGGTTTCCTGACGGTCGTTAGCATCGCCTAAGCGGCTTGAAAGCATATCCACCAGCGCTTCGCCAAACGCAATAACAGAAATCATGGGTTGTCCTTGTTGTTTTGAGGTTGCTGCCGCCCTGCGCGTTAAAACACTTCTTCGTTATGTAGCGCTTCGGCAGCGCCTAGCAGGCCTGTCCATGGGTGAGTGACGACCCAGATAGGAATATCCGCATTATAGGTGTGCATACGCCCTTTATTGATAAAGGCCGTATGTAGCTCGCTGTTGGGCAGCCAGTCCAGTAGGCGTGGAACAATACCGCCACATAGATAAACGCCCCCACGAGCGCCCATCGTCAGTGTTGCATCGCCACACACATCCCCCAGGATTTTTAGAAACCGCAGCAGCGTACGACTGGCTATTTCATCACCCTGCTGGGCAGCCTGAGTCACCTCGGCAGCAGTGGTAAACGCTGGCGCTATGCCTTCAAGGGAGCAGTCAGCCGTATACAGGTCAACAATGCCCTGGCCACACAATAGGCGCTCTACGCTGACGCGCGGGTAGTGCTTGTGTAGCTCATCCAGCAGTTCACGCTCTCGAATATCGGTGGGGGCAAACGTAACATGGCCGCCTTCGGTGGGCAGCGGAATCCATGCGTGCAGGCCTGGGAAAACGCCCGCCACGCCCAGCCCCGTGCCAGGGCCAATTACCAGGCGCGCTGCATGTGCTTGAGGCGTGCCGGGCTTCACTTCCACCAGGTCGTGATCTGGCACGTGGGGGATGCCCAATGCCTGAGCGGTGAAGTCATTAATGACTTTAAACAGCGAAAGGTTCAGCGTCTGCTGAACCTCGCTTTTTAAAAACTGCCAGTGGTTGTTGGTCATTTTGACCTGCTCGGCATGCACCGGGCAGGCAAACGCTAAGCAGGCCTCGGTGGGCGCGTTACTACCGGTCGCGCCCACTTGGCTCAAATAGTCCTGGGCGGCTTCCACCACCCCCGGGTAGTCGGCGCAGGGTAGGTTGAGAATGTGTTGGGGCGTTTTCTCCCCCGGGGTGACCAACGCAAAGCGGGCATTGGTTCCCCCGATGTCGCCAATGAGAGCAGGTCGGCTCATTGGTCCTCCTGCTCGATTTTTTCCAGCTCCCGGGAAAGAACGTCAGCTTCAAAGCCGCCAAACACGCCTGCGCCTTCTTCGGCTTTAGTGGCCAAATGGCGGAAGCCGCCAAATAGCTCGCGACCCATGCCAAAGTGGTTCTGCTCAAGATTGGCCTGCGCGCAAGGTCTGGCATCAAACGTGGCGGCATCCATCAGTACGTTAAGTTCGCCGGTTTCGGCATCCAGGCGCACAATGTCACCATCCTGCAACTTGGATAGAGGACCACGGTCAATGGCTTCAGGCGTGACATGGATAGCGGCAGGCACTTTGCCTGAAGCGCCCGACATACGGCCATCGGTCACCAGGGCCACTTTAAAGCCACGGTCTTGTAGCACGCCTAAAAACGGTGTGAGCTTATGCAGTTCAGGCATACCATTGGCTTTAGGCCCCTGGAAGCGCACCACTACGATGACATCGCGATCCAACTGACCCGATTCAAACGCCGCTTTTACCTGGTTTTGATCATCAAATAGCTGAACAGGCGCCTCAACGATGCGGTGTGCCTGCTTCACTGCGGAAATTTTAATCACGCCGCGGCCCAGATTGCCGTCGAGTACGGTAAGTCCGCCAGTTGGCGAGAAAGGATTGCTGACCGGACGGAGTACCTCTGAATCGAGGCTGGATTCAGGGCCTTCGCGCCAAGTGAGCTTGCCATCTTCAAGGAAAGGCTCTTGCGTGTAGGCGGTCATGTCCGTACCAAAAACGGTAGGAATGTCGCCATGCATAAGACCCGCTTGGAGCAATTCACGAATCAGCAGACTCATACCGCCCGCCGCCTGGAAGTGGTTAACATCCGCCTGGCCGTTGGGGTAAATGCGGGTCATGCTGGGCACCACAGCGGAAAGCTCGGTGAAATCATCCCAGTTAATGGTAATGCCCGCCGCGGCTGCCATGGCCACCAGGTGCAGCGTGTGGTTGGTTGAGCCGCCGGAGGCCAGTAGGCCGACAATTGCGTTAACAATCGCTCGCTCATCAATTTGCTTATAGAACGGGCGGTAGTTGCCGCTTTGTTCGGTATTGCGAATGGCCTGTTCCGTAGCGTAGCGGGTGAGCGCTTCACGCAGTGGAGTACCAGGGTTAACAAACGAGGCACCGGGCAGATGGAGGCCCATCATTTCCATCATTAACTGGTTGGAATTGGCGGTACCGTAAAACGTGCAGGTGCCGGGGCTATGATAGGACTGGGATTCGGATTCCAGCAGCTCGTCTCGGCCAACCTTGCCCTCCGCATAAAGCTGGCGAACGCGGGCTTTTTCGTCATTAGGAAGGCCGGTGGTCATGGGGCCACCAGGCACAAACATGGCCGGTAGATGGCCAAAGCGTGCAGCGCCAATAAATAGCCCAGGCACAATTTTATCGCAGATACCCAAGTACAGCGTTGCATCAAACATGTTGTGAGAAAGTGCGACCGCCGTCGCCATGGCAATCACATCGCGGGAGAACAGCGACAGCTCCATGCCGGGCTGCCCTTGGGTCACGCCGTCGCACATGGCGGGTACGCCGCCTGCGAACTGGGCGGTTGAGCCCATGCCCCGCGCGGCTTCTTTAATAACCGCAGGGTAGTCTTCAAAAGGCCGGTGAGCAGAAAGCATATCGTTATAGGACGATACGATGCCCACGTTGGCGCTATTGGTTAGCTTGAGTCGGCCCTTGTCGACAGGCACATCGCAGCCGGCAAAGCCGTGCGCCAGATTCCCGCAGGAAAGCTCGCCACGATGAACGCCTTGCTTATGTTGGTCCGCCATATGCGCTTCGTAGAGCGCACGCCGCTGCCGAGAACGTTCACGGATACGTTGAGTAACCTTGGCAACGGTAGGATTTAACGTAGCAGGTGTTGGGCTCGGCATAATGACCTCTGCATGATAGAAACGGCACGGTTTGTGTAGTTATTTTACATATTTTTATACTATTTAAAGTAAATAAATAATAAAACAGGTTATTCATTTGGTTTTATTACTATATCCAAGGTCTTGCGTCTTTTGCTTCCTTGCCTCCATGCAACGCTCAAGCCGCTCAGAGGCTTATAGACACAAGCCTAGTATAATTCAATTGCCTCTATCGAGTTCCGCCTGCCAGGCTGGATGGGCGGCTCCATCATTATTGAGCTGGCGCACAACCCTTCCTGGATGACTGGCTGCTCATCGCTACTGTTAGTGGCTAAAAAGCCGGATGCGCGGCGATGAAAGAGCAACGTTAAAGCCCCAACGTTTGTTACTATTTAAGGCTTAACTGTCTGTTTTCTTTTACGCTACTGGAGCCCGCTATGCATTCCCTTATTGCCCAGATACAACCTGTTGATTACGCTGCTGGTGATAGGGCAAGGGCGTATCTGGACACGCTGACCAAGCCGCCTGGAAGCCTTGGGATGCTAGAGCAGTTGGCGATTCAGCTTAGCGAAATTAGCGGTGAACGTGCGCCTACTCTTACGCCGCCTGGGGTCGTGGTGTTTGCCGCGGACCATGGCGTTGCCGCCGAAGGCGTTTCTGCCTTTCCCCAAGCGGTTACGGCACAGATGGTCGCCAACTTCGCCAGCGGAGGTGCGGCAATCAACGTGTTTGCCCGGCAGGTGAACGCCAGGCTTGAAATCGTCGATGTGGGGGTCGTAAGCGATGTTGATAAGCCGGGCGTGGTCGTCAATAAGATACGTCGCGCCTCGGGAAATATTGCTATTGAAAATGCCATGCTCCCTGAGCAAGCCCAAGCAGCAATTGAGGCAGGCATTAATGCCGTGACGCGCGCTCACCAGGCGGGTTGTCGTAGTGTGATAGTAGGCGAGATGGGCATTGCCAACACCACCGCAAGTAGCGCCATGTTAGCAGCCTTGACCGGTACGCCGGTGGCTCAGGTGGTGGGCGCAGGCACAGGGCTTAACAGCCAGCAGCAAACCCATAAGGTGAATGTTATTGAACGGGCGCTTGCGGCGCGGCATTTTGAGGCGGATCAACCGCTAAGCGTACTGACCGCCTTGGGTGGGCTTGAAATAGCCGCGATGGCCGGCGCCTATTTGGCTGCAGCCGCTTATCGCCTGCCCGTCATTGTCGATGGTTTTATTGCGAGCGTGGCCGCACTGACTGCCTGCCGAATTTGCCCCGCTGTAAGCGGCTATCTTGTATTCGGTCATCGCTCTGAAGAGCCAGGCCACGGGGTAGCGCTGGAAGCGCTTGAGGCAACACCGTTACTCGCGCTGGGCATGCGCTTGGGGGAAGGCAGCGGTGCCGCGCTGGCTTTTCCTTTGCTCCAGGCGGCTACCGCCATGATGGCTGAAATGGCGACGTTTACCTCCGCCGGTATCGCGGACAAAACAGCGTGACCCTGCTACTGCTTATTACCCTCGCTATCGGGTTGGATTTACTACTAGGCGACCCTCGCTCGTTGCCGCACCCGGTCGTTTTCATTGGCCGCATGATCAGCTTTTTAGAAAAGCGCTGGAATCGAGGCACTGATTCACAGCGAAAGCGCCGAGGATTTCTACTCACCGCAACCGTCGTTATTAGCGTATGGGGCGTAAGCTGGTCAGTGCTTGCGCTGTTAACGGCGATTAACGTTTGGCTTGGGTTAGTTGCGGAGCTCTGGCTGCTGGCTACAACGCTTGCCATTAAAGGGTTGGCGGATGCAGGCCGAGCCGTCGCGGTACCGCTGGCTAACGGTGATTTGCCGGGCGCACGCCAAGCGCTTTCCATGATTGTAGGGCGCGATACGGCAGCGCTCGATGAGGCTGAAATCACTCGGGCGACGGTGGAAACCGTGGCTGAAAATACCGTGGATGGTATTACCGCACCGCTGTTTTTTGCCGTGATAGGTGGGGCGCCGTTAGCTCTGGCGTATAAGGCGATTAATACGCTGGACTCCATGGTAGGGTACCGTAACGAGCGCTTTGAAAAGTTTGGCTTTGCCTCGGCCAAGCTGGACGATATAGCCAACTGGCTGCCTGCCCGAATCACCGCGTGTTGCCTTTGGTTAGGCGGCATTTTATTGGCCTTGATGGCCAACAAGCCGCTACGCTGGAAAGGCGCGCTACGTGCCACTTGCCAAGAGGCCTCGCGTCACCCAAGCCCCAATGCCGGTTGGCCAGAAGCCATGGTTGCCAGGCTATTGGGTGTGCAACTGGGTGGGCTTAATACCTATCAAGGTGCTATTTCTCGGCGCGCAACGCTTGGCGAGCCTCTGGCGCCACTAAACGTGACGCACATTGGGGCAACCATTCAACTAATGCATGTAGGGTGGCTGCTGTTTATGGGGCTGATGGGATTGCTATGGGTGGGGGTAAGGTGAGCTATAAAGCAGAGCAGAGCGTCTCTCACTGGCCAAGCCATGGTGGCCAGCCAGCCGCACTTTTAAGGCGCTTTGGGCTGCCCGATGCGCACCCGGTAGAAGACTTTAGCGCCAACCTTAATCCGCTTGGCCCGCCTGAGTGGGTGGCAAACGCGCTCACTACGTCGATTGCGTCGCTTGCCCATTACCCAGCACCTGACTATCGCGTGGCTCGGGAAGCGATAGCCGCCTACCACGGCGTTACGCCCGAGCAGGTACTGCTGACCAACGGGGGAGCCGAGGCGATTTTTTTAGCGGCAGCCCGGTATGCAGGCAAACGCGCCGCCATCGTGACGCCTGGCTTTGGAGAGTATGCGCGCGCCTGCCGCGCACATCGTTTGTCAATTACTTATATTGCGTTATCCGCTCCAACGTTTGAGCTTGATCTCGACGCATTAATGGCATCACTAAAAGGCATCAGCGTACTGTTTTTATGCCGCCCCAATAACCCTACCGCTACGTTGATTCCACTGAGTACCATGCAGGCGTTATTGGCCCGCACGGCAGCGATAGGTTGCGATGTGGTGGTTGATGAAGCGTTTGTCGATATGACCGTGGAGGAGGGGGAAAGAGCATCGTTAACTCCCTTGTTGGCCGAGTACCCGCATCTACTACTGCTACGCTCGATGACCAAGTTTTATACGTTGCCGGGGTTACGCGTAGGCTACGTGCTGGCGCCTTCGGTGGCCATTCAAACGTTGGCTGTGCACCAACCTCCCTGGAGCGTAAATCAGATGGCGGCTGCGTTGGTGGCGCCGCTCCTTCGGGATGCGGCGTTTGCTGAGCAAACTCGCAGCTGGCTAAACCAGCAACACCCGCTGATGGCGGCATCTCTGCCTACAAAAGGGCTTGATGTCGTCACCAGCACGACTAATTTTTTTCTGGCAAGGCCTAATAACACTTTGCGTGAAAGGGGGCTTACCAGTAACGTACTTTTTGAGCGCCTGTTGCGAAACGGCATATTGGTTCGTCATACGCATAACTTTGCAGGTCTGGACGGCGATTGGGTGCGCATTGCCCTGCGTGGCGCAACAGCGAACCAGCGACTATTAAAGGTACTGAATGATTGTCTTTGTTAGTGGCGGCGCTCGCTCGGGGAAAAGCGCAGTGGCCGAGCAGCAGGTAATAAAAGCCGCCAATGGGAGTAGTTGCTACTACATTGCTACTGCGGAGGTTTATGACGCGGAGATGGCGGCGCGAGTGGCACGCCATCAAAGCGCGCGGGATATGCGTTGGATCACGATGGAGGCACCCGTTGCCATCGATCAGGCGATAGCACAAGTGCCCGATGGCGCTGCTGTATTGTTGGACTGCCTGACACTCTGGGCCAGTCAGGTGCGTTACGCGGGTGGTTTAACTGACTCCCAAGGCAAGGCGCTGTTAGCTAAGAGCGTACAAGATGCGCGCTCGCGAGGCATTCACCTGGTGCTGGTGTCCAACGACCTCAATGAGGACCTGCCTTCACCTGATAAAGAACTCGGGAGTTTCCTGGCATTTTTACAGTCACTGCATTGCTGGCTGGCGGCTGAGGCAAACTCGGTGCTTGAAGTGGTGGCTGGGCATGCCATTGAGTGGAAACCCAAGAGTGACCCTTCATGAAAAATGCTTTTTATGGTGGTGCGCTTGCCCTGCAGTTTTTAACCCGCTTACCGGTACCGATTGCTTGCCCCTGGACACCTAAAACCCGCCGTTGGGCTATTCGTGCCTATCCCCTGGTGGGGCTATTGTTGGGTAGTTTGTTAGCGCTGCTGGCGCTGTTGCTTCAAAACGCGCCCACGCCAATTGCCGCACTTGCGCTGCTCAGCCTATGGGTGAGCTTGAGCGGAGGCTTGCACCTGGATGGAGTAATGGATTTAGCCGATGCGCTGGGCAGCAATCAACCGCTGGCGCGCCGCTGGGAAATCATGAAAGACCCCCAAATTGGCAGTTTCGGCATATTGGCGCTGCTTTTTTTGCTTGCCTGGAAAGGCGTTCTGCTTTGGGTATTGCTGCAACACGGCGCTCCACTCTGGTGGTTGGTGGTACTCCCCGCGTTGGGTCGATGGGGGGGCGCGATGCTACTGGTATTCACGCCATGTGCTCAACAAACAGGGCTGGCCTGGGCTTGGAAGCAGTCGCTTGGCCTGCGTGATGTACTGCTGGCGCTGGTACCTTTGCTGCTGCTCGCGCTTGTTTGGCCGGGCATTATGGCAATGTGCCTTGCGACAGGCTTATTTGTAGTCGCCAGCCGATGGGCGCTGATGACACTGTTCCAGGGTATTAATGGTGATATGGTGGGCGCGACGATAGAAGGAGGTGAGTTGTGCCTGATGGGGTTAATGTTGAGCTGGTGGTGGTACGCCATGGCATCACCGCCTGGAATGTAGAGCGCCGCTATCAGGGGCAGCGCGATATTCCGCTGTTATTTCCTGATGCTGAAGAGGGGCTGTTAGCACTTCGCGAAGCGCTAGCAAGCGAGCGTTTTGACGCGATCTATTCAAGTGACCTTCACCGTTGTCAACAAACGCTTGAATGGATTCAAGCGGCCAAACCGGGTGTGCCGCTACATTTGGAGTCTCGCCTACAAGAACTCAATTTTGGCGATTATGAAGGCAAGGTTTACGATGAACTTAAAGACTTGCCGCATTATCGTGCTTGGGTGGATAGCGTCGGCGAGCTACAAATTCCCGGTGGCGAGTCCGCGGCTCAGCTACGTGAGCGCTTGGCGCTTTGGCTTGCCGATGTAGCGAAAGATGCCTTGGCGCATGGGTATCAAAAGATTCTGGTCGTAACGCATGGCGGCGTTATCCGCGAGCTTCGCCGCCGCTTTGAAACGGTTGAGTTTTGGGATGGCGTGGTGACTCAGGCCCAAGGAAGACGCTGGCAATTGACGTATCACCCCGGCGATTGTGGAAAAGGAGAGTGGCTATGCAACTGTTCATCGGCGGTGCCTGTGCCGGTAAGCGAAGCCTTGTAAAAACACGTTTTCCAAGTGCTGTCTGGTGGCGATTAGCGCCTGGGCAGCGCTTACGTGAGTGCGCCGGGATAATGCTGCCCAGCACACCATTAATACTACATGGCGTACTGGAATGGCTCTCAGCCTCCATGGACTCCGATGCAGGAAGCGATGGCTGGCGGTCACAATGGTGCGATGATTTAAACGAGCTTCTGCAATCTGCCAAGGCGCAGCAAACAGCGCTGGTTATTATCGCCAGCGATATCGGCCGAGGCATTGTGCCCATCGAGCGCCATCAACGCCGCCTGCGTGATTTAAACGGCTGGTTTAGCCAAGACGTAGCGGAACGTGCCGAGCACGTTTGGTATGTGCGCCATGGGTTGGTTATGCCGATGCCAGCATAGAATTAGTGCTGTTTTATTGTCTGGCGTGTACGCAGAGAGTGGCTGGCATGCCTTTTAAACCGCGCTTCTAAAACGCATGATCCGTTTGCCGTCAATGGGATCATCCAGCACGCGGGCATGCACGCCGAACGTCTCTTGTAAGCACTGGGTGGTTAGCACGTCATGTGGTTGGCCGCTGGCGATCAGTCGTCCGCCGTCCATCACGCCAATGCGGTCGCACTCTATGGCCTGGTTAAGGTCGTGCAGGGTGATCACAACGGTAATCGGCAACTGCCTGACCAGCTCAAGAATGGAGAGCTGGTGGCGGATATCCAAATGGTTGGTGGGCTCGTCCAGCAGGAGAATTTTGGGTTGTTGGGCCAGTGCTCGGGCAATATGAACGCGCTGGCGCTCACCGCCCGAAAGGGTATGCCAGAGGCGGTCCGCCATGTGTGCCATATCCACGTCATCCAGTGCCTGGCCGACAATCGCATCATCCTCGGCAGACCAGGGGCGAAGCGCAGTGAGAAATGGCGTACGTCCCAGTGCAACCACCTGACGCACATGAATTCTATCGGTGGTTTCCGCCTGCTGTTCAACCATCGCGATAGACTGCGCAATATGGCGCTGGCGCATTTTTGCGATCGGCTGGCCGCCCATGTGCACATGACCCGTTTTGGGTTTGTTTAAACCTGCCAGCAGGCGAAGCAGCGTGGTCTTGCCGGAGCCGTTGGGGCCAATCAAGCCAAAGGTTTGGCCGGGCGCAACGTCCAGGCAAACGTCCTTTAAAAGCGTGCGCCCATGTACGCTCCAGCCCAGCTGTTCAGCGGTTAATTTCATCGGTTCCTCGTGCCGCGAACAAGAATCAACGCAAAAGCTGGCGCGCCGATCAGCGAGGTAATAACCCCAATGGGCAGCACCTGGCCGGGCACCAGAATGCGCGAAAGAATATCCGAGCCAATCAAAAACACAGCGCCAGCAAGTGCCGAAGCGGGCACCAGGCGCGTGTGCTGGGTGCCCACGATAAAACGCATGGCATGCGGAATGACCAAACCGACAAAACCAATAGCACCCACTATCGACACCATAATAGCTGTCACCAACGCTACCGCAATAATTAACAGCCCTCGCGTTGGGCGCACGGCGATACCCATGGACGCCGCGCTGTCGGCGCCGAAGGTAAAGGCGTCCAGTGCGCGGCGGTGCCAAAGGCAAATCAGCAAGCCGCCCAAGGCGGCAGGTAACGCGATAACGACATCGCTCCAGCGTACGCCGGAAAGATTGCCCAGTAGCCAGAACATGATGCCGCGTGCCTGCTCGGCGCTGGCCGACTTGGTAATGATGAAGGCGGTCAGCGCGTTAAACAGTTGAGAACCTGCAATGCCCGCCAAAATAATGGCCCCGGCGGCTTGGGTGCTGCGCCCACCGCCAGTCCCGCTGCTGGCTGCATGGGCAAGCAGTACCACTAGGCCAAAGGCAAGTACTGCCCCGGCAAACGCCCCGACAGATAAAGTGAAAGCACCCGCACCAAGCCCCGCTACGGTAACGGCTACGGCACCGGTTGAGGCGCCTGCAGAAATACCCATCAAGTACGGGTCCGCCAAGGGGTTACGCAGCAACGCTTGAAGCACCACTCCGGCCAGCGCCAGCGCGGCGCCACAACACGCAGCCACAATGGCGCGGCTTAAGCGGTAGTTCCAGATAATACCGGCATCAATGCGATCAACGGCGTAGTTAGCGCCCAGAAGATGGTTAGCCAATACCTTGAGAATCGTATCCACAGGAATCGAGGTTTCACCAATCGCCGTACCAGCGAGCAGTGCTACCAGCAATACCAGGGGGGCAAGCCAAAACCAGTGCGCCTGAGCGCGCAGTGCTTGGGTACTTTGCATCGCAACCGCTTTCATAGCGTAAACGAGGTAGCAGGTAGGGCGGGGAAGGGCTTCATGGGATGGTGTTCCGGGTGCCGATGGATATAAAACTCGACAGACTGCCGAAGACGTGACGATAAAGCACGAAAAACCTTTGCGATTGATGACTTGCTTAAGCGGGGAGGTGGCTACACCCTGGTGCCATCCTCTATAATGCGCGGTTATTGTAGTCATTTTATCGGCGTTTGGCTCTATCGTTATTCTCTTGTCAGTGATGAATAACTTTCACGTGTGTTGCAGTGTCCATGCGTCGCTTAATGTATTAGGTTTACCCGCTTGTAAAGTAGGCGCTTTACTCGCTTGTGAGGGCGCTGAGTAGCTCAATATCTTCTTGTTAAATCAAGTTAATGTTCCTTCTGCCCATGGTGATGCCTGTGGTTGAGTTTCCCTTTACCGCCGTCGTCGGCCAGGCATCGCTTAAAAAAGCGCTGCTTCTGAACGTGATTAACCCGCGCATTGGCGGGGTGCTGATTAGCGGCCCGCGAGGCAGCGCAAAATCGACCCTCGCCCGCGCGTTGGCCGCACTACTTCCAGAATCAGGTCAGGGCGACACGTCGCCGTTTGTTACGCTGCCGCTGGGCGCCAGCGAAGACCGCCTGACCGGTAGCCTGGACCTGCAAAAGGTATTGAACGAGCGCGAAGCCACCTTTCACGAAGGGCTGTTGGCCAAAGCTCATGGCGGCGTTTTGTACGTTGATGAAGTCAATCTGCTCGCTGACACGCTGGTTGACCTGCTGCTGGATGTTGCCGCAAGCGGGGTCAATATCGTCGAGCGTGACGGTATCAGTCACTCCCACGCGGCGCGTTTTAGCCTGATTGGCACCATGAACCCGGATGAAGGCGAACTGCGCCCGCAGTTGCTCGACCGTTTTGGGCTCTGCCTTGAGCAACCGCCTTCTATGAGTATTGAAGAGCGGATTGCCATTGTGCAGCAGCGCGATGCTTTTGACCGTGACCCCGACCGCTTTATCGCCGACTACGCTACTGAGCAGTCAGCGTTGCGTGAACGTATCGAGCAGGCGCGCCGCACGCTTGCTGCCGTTACCGCACCTGACTGGGTTTACGCGCACATCGCCAAACGCTGTGAAGAGGCTGGCGTTGAAGGCCTGCGTGCCGATGTTACCTGGCACCGCGCCGCCCAGGCCCACGCCGCCTGGCGGGGAAGCGATACGATCACCAAGGACGATATCGATACCGTTGAGCCTTGGGTATTGGCCCATCGGCGTACGCGTGAACCTTCCACACCGCCATCAACGCCGCCGTCTTCTCCACCGCCTTCGTCCACGTCAAATGAAAAACCTTCTGGCGGTCAGCCGTCTGCCAGTGGACATTCTGGCGAGCAAGGGCAGTGGGGCGCCATGCCGCCCGTGGCGCAGAATATGCGGGATAGCCAGCCGCTTGATCTCCCTACGCTACGCTTGGCTCCTTCTTCCCACCGGCCTGTGGCTAAGCAGCCGCTATCACTGGGTGGTAGGCGCAAGGGCGATGAAGCGGGCCAGGGGCGGACTAGGGCTGCGCTGAGCCCTCGCCCGGACTGGTTTGCCACGCTGATCGCTAATCGCGGCCAGTGGCCCTGGCGGCAGTTGCGTTATCAAAAAGCGCGCACTGGGCAGCCGGTGCTGCATTTGGTGCTGCTGGACACCTCCGGCTCGACGCTGGGTAAGCGCCTGCTGGGCCAAGCCAAGGGCTGGGTCGATAGCCTGACCCGCCAAGCGTACAGCGCGCGTGAGCAGATGGCCGTATTGGGCTTTGGCAACGATACGGTGACGTCGTTATTCACCCGCCAACGCGCCCCCAAAAGCCTAGAAGCGACGCTGAACAGTGCCGATGGCGGGGGCGGCACGCCACTGCGTAAAGTGGTAGAGGAGGCAGGGCGGTTGATTCGCCAGTGGCAGCGCCGTGAGCCTGGTCTGCATATACGCACTTACTTGATCACCGACGGACGCACCCGCGAATCCGTTGCAGACCTGCCAAAACTTGGCGACTGCATGGTGATGGATACCGAATACTCATTTGTAAAACGTGGCCAGGCCGTGCGCCTTGCCCAGCAGCTGGGCGCCCACTATTGGCCCCTGCCCACCCAGGAGTCAGCATGAGCGATAGCAATCACCAAAACCGCATGCAGCGCAAAAAAGAGGTGGTCGATGAGCGCATCAGCCGCGCTATTGATGAGCGCGGGGTGTTAATCCTGCTCAAAGGCAACGGCAAGGGTAAAAGCAGCTCGGCGCTCGGTACATTGGCGCGCTCGCTGGGGCATGGTCAGAAAGGCGCGGTCATTCAGTTCATTAAAGGGCGGCGCGAAACCGGCGAATACCTGTTCTTTCGTGACCACCCAAGGCTTGACTGGCACATCATGGGCCAAGGGTTTACCTGGGAAACCCAGGACCGCGAGCGCGATATACAAGCCGCCGAAGCCGCCTGGGAAATCGCCAAGGGCCTGTTGGAAGACCCGGCCTACAACATCATCGTGCTGGACGAAATGAGCTATATGTTCAAGTACGGCTACCTGGACCCGGTGCCGGTGGTCGAGGCACTCAAACGCCGCCCAGCGCATCAGAATGTGATTATTACCGGGCGCACCATGGCGCAGCCGCTTCAGGAAGTAGCAGATACCATCAGCACCGTACAGGATGAGCGTCACGCATTTCGCGGCGGCGTTAAAGCCCAGGCGGGGATCGAGTACTGATGAGCACACCTTCCGCCCGCTGCTCCGCGCTGTTTATCTCGGCACCTGCCTCAGGCCAGGGTAAAACCACGGTAACCGCTGGGCTTGCGCGGCTGCTGCGTAATCAGGGCAAGGTGGTGCGGGTATTTAAAACCGGCCCGGACTACCTGGACCCGCAAATACTCGCTCAGGCCTCGGGCCAGCCGGTTGATCAGCTCGATTTATGGATGGCAGGCGAAGCCTATTGCCGCCAACGCTTTTATGAAGCCGCTGTTGAAGCCGATTTGATTCTGGTGGAAGGCGCCATGGGGATGTTTGACGGCGAGCCTTCCAGTGCCGATTTAGCCGCGCTGTTCGGCATCCCCATGGCCATCGTGATGGATGTTAAAGGCATGGCCCAAACCGCCGCTGCGCTGGTAACAGGGCTGGCTGGCTTTCGCGACGATATTCATTTCGCCGGGCTGATTGCCAATAACTGCGGCTCACAGCGCCACCGTGAGCTGATTGAGGGCGCGCTGCCTGAAGCCATATCATTTTTGGCCGCTGTACCACGTGACCCTGAGCTGGCACTTCCCGAGCGTCATCTGGGCCTGGTGCAGGCGGAAGAGATTCGCGACGATCTGGAAATTCGCTTTGAAGCCGCCGCGCAGGCGCTGGAAGCCGCAGGCCTGCTGGATGCGCTCGCCACGCTTTCGCCGGTCAGCTTTAGTGCCTCTATTGAGGCGCTTCCCGCTGTGCCGCAAGGGCTAACAGGGCAAACGATAGGCGTGGCCCGCGATGCGGCGTTCAGCTTTATTTATCAGGCCAACCTGGACCTGCTGGCGCAGATGGGCGCGCAGGTGCGCTTTTTCTCGCCGCTGAGCGATGCTGAACTGCCCGAGTGCGATGCCCTTTGGCTACCTGGCGGCTACCCGGAGCTTCACGCGCAGGCGCTTGCGGCGAACAGCGCCATGCGCGATGCGATTAAAGGCTTCTTTAGCGCGGACAAACCCATCCTCGCCGAGTGTGGTGGCATGCTGTATAGCCTGGAAACGTTAACCGACTATGCTGAGAACACTCACACCATGCTCGGTTTACTGCCGGGGCACGGTGCCATGCGCGGGCGCCGCGGCTGCCAAGGCATGCAGACTGCCGAGCTACCCGAAGGGCCGGTTCGCGGCCATGCCCACCATCGCTCAATGGCCGAGCAAACGCCTGAGCCGATTGCTTACGGGCGCCGCCAGCGCCACCCAGCGCCTGGCGAGCCGATTTATCGTGCCGGGCGCCTGACGGCGACCTACTTACATCTGTTTTTCCCGAATAATCCTGCGGCGGTAGCGCGTCTGTTTAGCCACGCTCTTGGCAACGATTCAGCGCAGGCCACGGCCGCAAGCTCCCAAATTAAGGAATCCTCGCATGCAGTTAAATAAAATTCCCGCCACGGTTGTGACCGGTTTTCTGGGCAGCGGCAAGACCACCTTGCTGGCTAATATACTACGCCAGATTACCGGCAAGCGGATTGCGGTTATCGTCAATGAGTTTGGCGAGCAGGATATCGACTCAAGCCTGCTGCGTAGCTGTGCGCTGGATTGTGACGCAGAAAGTGACGAGGGTGAGCAAATCGCCTCCGGTGAAGACGGCAGTATTTACGAGCTGGCCAATGGCTGCATCTGCTGCACGGTAGAAGAAGAGTTTTTGCCGGTGATGAAACAACTGGTGGCGCGGCGTGATGATATCGACCACATCCTGATCGAAACCAGCGGGCTGGCCTTGCCCAAGCCGCTGGTACAGGCGTTTAACTGGCCGGAAGTCCGCCAGCACTGCACCGTGGATGCGATTATCACGGTGATCGACGGGCCTGCCGTCGCTGCGGGCCGGTTTGCCAACGACGAAGAAAAGGTTGCCGCCCAGCGCCTGGCCGATGACAGCCTTGATCACGATCCCAGCCTGCGCGAACTGCTGGATGACCAGCTAAGTGCGGCGGATTTAGTGCTGGTCAGTAAAACCGACCTGCTGAACGCCGACGAAAAAGCCCGCGTTGAAGCGCTGGTACAGGCGCGGGTGCCCGCATCGGTCAAAACGCTGTTTATCGATCAGACACTGGCTACCGACACGGCCCAACTGGAAGCCCTGATGGGCATTGGTGCGGCCAGTGAAGAGCATATCGACAAGATTACCAACCATCACGACAAGCACCATGCCGAAGGCGCCCACCACGATCACGCCCACGATAACTTCGATTCCTGCGTGATTACGCTGGGCGAAGTCGATGGCGATGAGCTGGCGGCCAAGCTTCAACATCTGCTGAAAACCCAGGAGATCTATCGCGCCAAGGGTTTTGCGGCCATTCCCGGTAAGCCCATGCGCCGAGTCATCCAGGCCGTTGGCGAACGCCTGGACGGTTATTTTGACCGTTTGTGGCGCCAGGACGAGGCGCGCCAGACCCAGCTAGTGATTATTGGTAAAACGCTGAACAGCGATGAAATTCATAAGGCGCTTGCCAGCGCTGAGAAGCCGGTAAGCGCCTAATGCATCTTTTCGCCGCCAAACCGGGAGGCTTTGTTGATGATGAAGGCATCATCGACCTACAGCAAAGCCCTGCCGAGGTTGTGATTATGTCCGCCGCCGACAGTAACTTGTCGGCGTTGGCCCAGGCGGTTGATCGCCTGGGCGATGATTACCCCTCGGTGCGGCTGGCGAACTGGATGAACCTGGTAAAACCGGCGGCGTTTGATCTTTACGAAGACCGTGTGCTGGAAAAAGCCCGCTTGGTGGTGGTGTCACTGCTGGGCGGAAAGGGCTATTGGCAGTACGGCTACGAGCGGCTTCTGGCCTGGGCGGCTTCCAGGCCCGAGCGCCAGCTGATACTGGTGCCCGGCTGCGACGCCCCGGACGATGCTTTGCTTGAAGACTCAAGCATAGCCTTTGACGATGCCTACCGCGTGTGGCGCTATTTACGCGAAGGCGGCGTGGACAACGCCGAGCAGCTGCTGCGCTTTATCGCCAATGAATGTTTAGCGCACGAGCATCCGTGGCAAGAACCTAAAGTGATTCCGGCAGCGGTTATTTATGCACCTCAAGCCAACGGCCAGCAGGCGGTCAGCCTAAGTGAGTGGCACAAACAGCGTATTGCAGAGCGCCCGGTGTGCCTGCTGCTGTTTTATCGCAGCCACCTGCAGGGCGCGAATACGGCTGTGCTCGACGGCATGATCGACGCGCTGAAAGCCGAAGGGCTTGAGCCGTTAGCCGTCGCGGTGGCCTCTTTAAAAGAAGGTCCCTGCATCGCGTTTGCCAATCACCTCATTGAGCAAACCGGCGCCATGCTGGTAGTCAATACCACCAGCTTTTCGGTCAACCGCTCCGCCGATGAGGAAAGTGCCTCAGATGCGCTGGGCAGCAATCTTCATGAGAGCCTTTTTGTCGGGCGGCCCGTCGTACTTCAGGTGATACTCGCCAGCAGTACGGCGGATGACTGGCAGAGCATGGCCGCAGGCCTACATAGTCGCGATGTCGCCATGCAGGTAGTGCTACCCGAAATGGACGGGCGAATTATCACCCGCGCCGTTGGATTTAAAGCCGAGGCGCACTATAACGCTCGTGCCCAGCTTTCGGTGACGCACCACACGCTGCACTTTGAGCGTGCCGCCTTTGTGGCCAAGCTGGCCCGGCGGTTTTGCGCGCTGCGCCAAACGCCCAATGCTCAAAAGCGCATCGCGCTGATTATGGCCAACTACCCCAATCGCGATGGACGTATTGGTAACGGGGTAGGGCTGGATACACCGGCCTCTATGCTGCACATTTTAAATGCCCTGAAAGGTGCTGGTTATCCGCTAAGCGAATTGCCGGAAAGCGGCGATGCGCTGATTCGCCTGCTCCAGGGCGCGGTTACTAATGATCATGACAGCCTGGATCAGCGCGCCTGCTGGCAAAGCATCAGCGTTGAGGATTATCTGGCCTGGTTTCAAACGCTGCCTGCCGCGCTTCAGAAAACGATATGGACCCGCTGGGGCGCGCCGCAAGACGACCCCAAATGCCGTCAGGGCCGGTTGATGATCTCCGGTATCCGCTTGGGCGAAACCTTCGTGGGCATCCAGCCCGAGCGCGACTTTATCGAAGACCTGACCCAGTCCTACCACGATATGGAGTTGGCGCCGCCGCATAGCTACCTGGCGTTTTACCTCTGGCTGCGCGAGCACTATCAGGTCGAGGCGGTTATTCATGTGGGCAAGCACGGTAATCTTGAGTGGCTGCCGGGTAAAAGCACCGCGCTAAGCGCCGAATGCTGGCCGGATATCGCGCTCGGGCCGATGCCGCATTTCTATCCGTTTATCGTCAATGACCCCGGCGAAGGCGCCCAAGCCAAGCGCAGAAGCCAGGCGGTAATTATCGACCACCTGATGCCGCCGCTGGCACGAGCCGAGCTTTACGGCCCCATGGCCGAGCTTGAAGCGCTGACCGATGAGTATTATCAGGCGCTGGACATGGACCCGCGCCGTGAAGCGCTAATTCGCGAGCAGATACTTTTGCATCTGCGGGCAACCGGCATCGACCAGGAGCTTGCCCACGCGGTGAATAGCAGCTGTGACAGCGAAATTCTCAACGAGCTGGACACCTTTTTGTGCGATATCAAGGAAGCCCAGATTCGCCACGGCCTGCATGTACTTGGCACGCTACCGCCCGAGGAAAAGCGGGCGGCCACGCTGGTAGCACTGTTAAGGCTGCCGCGTGGTGAAGCGGTGGCAAGCCGCGGTTTGCTGCACAATCTGGCCGCTGACCTGGCGCTGGGCGAGGACTTCGACCCGCTGGCGGCGGGCAGCGAGCCTTGGCTTGGCCCCAAGCCTGCCGTGCTGGCAGGCAAGCTAACCGCTGCCTGGCGAACCGGCGCGGATACCCGCGAGCGGCTGGAACTGCTCGGCGAAGAGCTGGTGGCCGACTACGTGTTGGCCCAAGGCAATCTGGCAACGCTTGCCCAAGCGTATCCTGCCACGGCCGAACAGCTTACGTTTGCCCGCAATCAGCTTTGGGCCGCCATGCAGCAGGGCGTGAAGATGGAGATTGGCTCGCTGCTGAATGGGTTAGAAGGGATTTTCGTACCCGCCGGGCCAAGCGGCGCGCCGAGCCGGGGGCGGCTGGATACGCTGCCCACCGGGCGCAACTTTTTTAGTGTGGATAACCGCTCGATCCCATCGCCTGCTGCTTGGACGTTGGGCGAAAAGTCCGCCCAGGCGTTTGTCGAACGTTACCTGCAGGATCACGGTGACTACCCGCGCCGCCTAGGGCTCTCCATCTGGGGGACCGCGACCATGCGCACCGGCGGCGACGATATCGCCCAGGCGTTTGCGCTGATGGGCGTGCGGCCCAAATGGTCATTGGGTTCTCAGCGGGTGATCGATTTTGAAGTGATCCCCGCAATGCTGCTTAACCGCCCACGGGTAGATGTCACGCTGCGGGTGTCCGGCTTCTTTCGCGATGCCTTTCCCAATGTGATTCGCCTGTTTGATGCCGCCGTGCAAGCGGTTGCCAACTATGTAGAACCAGGCGATAGCAACACCATTCGCGCCGCCGTGCTTGATCGCCAGCACGCCCTTGAAGCCCAAGGGTTAAGTGCCGAAATGGCCGCCCAGGAAGCGAGCTACCGTATTTTTGGCAGCAAGCCCGGCGAGTATGGCGCAGGCCTGAACCGGCTGATTGAAAACCGTAGCTGGGGTAATGCCGATGACTTGGCCGAGGCCTACCTGGGCACCGGCGCCTACGCTTACGGGCAGTTTGCGGATTCCGGCACCGCCGCACGCGGCGCCTTTGAACAGCAGATCAAAGGGCTGGATGCGGTAATGCAGAATCAGGATAACCGCGAGCACGATATTCTCGATTCCAACAGCTACTACGCCTTTCAGGGCGGCATGGCTAATGCCACCCGCGCGCTGAACGGCCAGGCGCCGGAGATTTATCACGCCGACCACGCCAACCCCGCCGTACCCAAAATTCGCACACTCAAAGAGGAGCTTGCCCGGGTCATTCGCTCGCGGGTGTTAAACCCCAAGTGGATCAACGCCATGCGCGAACACGGCTACAAGGGCGCGTTTGAAATGGCCGCCACGGTCGACTACCTGTTTGCTTACGACGCCACCACGGACCTGGTGGCGGATTACCAGTACGCTCAGGTGAGCGAAGCGCTGGTGCTGGATGAGGCCAACCAGCAGTTTTTACGAGAGCATAACCCCGCAGCGCTTGAAGAGATGGCCGAGCGGTTACTGGAAGCCGCCCAGCGCGGCATGTGGCAAGAACCCGGCGAGCACGGCGACGCGCTGCAAGACCTGCTGCTGGAAATGGACGAAGCCAGGGAAACCGCCAGTTTATGAGCACTAGTCCGCTGATCAAAGGCTGGTGCCCCGGTGCCTGGCAGCCCATGGAAACCGGCGATGGCTGGTTAGTGCGCGTGCGCCCACCGCTCGGCCAGCTATCCAAAGCGCAGGTGCTCGCGCTGTGCGACGCAGCGGAAACCTTCGGCAATGGGTTAATTGAGTTAACCAGCCGCGCCAATATTCAGCTGCGCGGCGTCTCGGAAAGCACATGGCCGCCGCTAATGGATTTTTTGGTGGCGCACGAATTGGTCAGTGCGGACCCCGCCACCGAGCAGCAACCCCAATGCCTGCTAGCGCCCGACTGGCAGGCGGGCGATGACACGCATCAACTTGCCTGCTTGTTACAGGCGCGAGGCAGCGAGCTGGCCGTGATGCCCAGCAAAGTTGGTATTGCGATTGATGCGGGTGAATTAGCGGTATTGGGAGATGCCGCCGCTGATT
Source organism: Halomonas sp. AOP43-D1-4 (assembly GCF_052446175.1). Lineage (NCBI taxonomy): Bacteria > Pseudomonadati > Pseudomonadota > Gammaproteobacteria > Oceanospirillales > Halomonadaceae > Halomonas > Halomonas sp. AOP43-D1-4. Next base: position 193,244 of record NZ_JBQSVY010000006.1, on the reverse strand, counting down.
TTCGAGTTGAGCGCTCAATAGAAGGTGGGCTGATAGTGCGCGCCGAAGGCCATGCCTGCGGTACGCCGGTGGGCTCTATTGAGGCGGCCACCGAGCATTTAATACGCCTGACGCACTGGTTTGTGGAAAGCGACGGAAATGACGCCGGGCGGATGCAGCGGCATAAAGTGCCGCTTCCCGCGTGGTCACCTGCTAAAATGCGCCCCGCGAGCGCTTCTGCCATGGAGAAAGCAACGCAGGGCGCGGCGCTGGCGCTTGGCGAGTATCAAGCGGGGATGGTTTACGGGCTGCCGTTTGGGCGCGCAGCCGCTGCTGCGTTGCGGGCAGCGGTTGCCCCTGCGTCGGTGAGCCATGTGCGGGTAACGCCGTGGCGACGTTTATGGGTCAAGGGCGCAAGTGAGCCGGTTGAAGGCTTGATCAGTGATAATCAGGATACGCGCTTATTGATGGATGCCTGCCCCGGCGCGCCTTACTGCGCTCAGGCAAGCGTTGCTACCCAGCCGCTGGCTAAACGGTTAGCGCCCGGCGTTAAAAGACACAGCGTTCATATATCCGGTTGCGCCAAGGGGTGCGCCCGCCGTTCATCGGCCGACGTGTGCCTGGTCGGTCAGGCAGGCCGATTTAATCTTATTGTTAAGGGTGGTGCCCAGAGCACGCCCGTTAAGATAGGCCTCACCGAGACTGAGGTCGTCGAATATTTGGAGAGTTTGGGTGCCCTATACGTATGAAACAAGCGGCCCGGCGATTTACCGGGAATCCTTCGCGATTATCCGCAGCGAGGCCGACCTTGCGCGCTTTTCTGCTGAGGAAGAGACCGTTGCCGTGCGCATGATTCACGCCGCCGGGCTTGTCGAGTTGGCCGCGCATATTCACTTTCAAAATGACGCGGTCAATAAAGCGCGCTCGGCACTCGAACGCGGCGCGCCGATTCTTTGTGATGCACGGATGGTTTCTGAAGGCATCACCCGCAAGCGGCTGCCGGCCAATAACGAGATTATTTGCACCCTGAACGATGAGCGCACGCCACACCTCGCCCAGGAAATGGCTAACACCCGTTCGGCCGCAGCACTAGAACTATGGCGCCCGCATTTGGAAGGCGCCGTGGTGGCCATTGGCAACGCACCCACCGCGCTGTTTCATCTTTTGAACATGCTGGAAGACCCGAGCTGCCCACGCCCGGCGGCGGTAATCGGCTGTCCGGTAGGCTTTGTAGGCGCCGCTGAATCCAAGGAAGCGCTGTGGGCGACGCCCGCCATTCCCAGCTGCATTGTACGTGGCCGCTTGGGCGGAAGCGCGGTGACGGTCGCGGCCATTAACGCCATGGCGGATCGCGTCGAATGACTCAGGCAGCTACGCAAGAAACTATACAAAGAACTAGGCAAGGCACGGTATACGGTGTTGGCCTGGGGCCGGGCAGCCAGGACTTGATGAGCGTGCGCGCCGACCGGCTGATTCGCGGCGCCACACATATCGCCTATTTTCGTAAAAAGGGCCGCAAGGGCCATGCGCGCAGCATTGTTGAAGGGCTGTTAGCCCCTGGCACCATTGAGCTGCCGATGGAGTACCCGGTCACCACAGAGATTCCTTTCGACGACCCGCAGTACAACGCACTGCTCTCGGCGTTTTACTCGCGGTGCGTGGCCCAGCTGATCGAGATAGCCAACGCCGGTGACAACGTGGTGGTGCTCTGCGAAGGCGACCCGTTCTTCTACGGCTCGTTTATGCACCTGTATACGCGCCTGCTGAGCCAAGTGCCGGTGTCGGTAGTGCCGGGGATTACCGGTATGTCTGCCGCCTGGACGGCGACCGCGCAGCCGATTACCTGGGGCGATGATATTCTGACCGTGCTGATGGGCACGCTGCCGGAAGAAACGCTCGGCAAACATATCACCGATACCGACGCGCTGGTGGTCATGAAGATTGGGCGTAATCTAAACAAGCTGCGCCGGGCGCTTAAACAAGCGGGCCGGGAAGACCAGGCGTGGTTGATTGAGTACGCTGCCATGGAGCAGCAGCGCGTGCTGCCGTTGGTAGACGTTGGCGAGAGCGTGCCTTACTTCTCGATAGTGCTGATTCACGGTAACGGGAGGCGCCCATGAGCGGCTGGCTAAAAATTGTCGGCCTGGGCCCAGGCGCCGAGGCGATGATGACCCCCGAAGTGTCCGCCGCGCTTTCGGATGCCACCGACGTTGTCGGCTATGTGCCTTACGTTAACCGCGTAGCGCCGAGGGAAGGACTTACGCGCCACGGCTCGGATAACCGCGAAGAGATTCGCCGTGCCGAGCAGGCCTTGCAGCTGGCGTTAGAAGGGCACCGAGTTGTGGTGGTTTCCTCTGGCGACCCCGGCGTATTCGCCATGGCCTCGGCAGTGTTTGAAGCGCTGGAAGCGGGCGATGCCGCGTGGCGCGCACTGGATATTCAGGTGCTGCCGGGTATTTCGGCCATGCTGGCGGCCAGCGCCCGTGCGGGCGCGCCGCTGGGCCACGACTTCTGCTGCATCAATTTATCCGACAATTTGAAGCCCTGGGCGCTGATCGAAAAGCGCCTGCGTTTGGCCGTTGAAGCCGATTTTGCGATGGCGTTTTATAATCCGCGCTCAAAATCGCGCCCGGTAGGGTTTGAACGCACGTTGGAGGTGTTGCGCGAGGCGTGCGAACCCGAACGGTTGATCATCTTCGCCCGCGCGGTTTCCACGCCGGAAGAGTCAATCCGCGTAACGGCCTTAAAAGATGCCACCCCGGAAATGGCCGATATGCGCACACTGGTGATTGTCGGTTCAAAACAGACGCGGTTAATTGAGCGAGATGGTGAGCCGTTGGTTTATACGCCGCGTTCAGCGCTTTGATCAAGAGCGATCATTAAGCCAGGCAAGCACCTCATCAACGCTATGCACTTCATGGCGAGCGGGCAGCGCCGGGCGGTCAATCATGATAACTGGCACGCCGAGCGCGCGGGCGGCGCCAAGTTTGGAAACAGCACCTTCGCCACCAGCGTTTTTGCACACGATGCGCTCGATACGTTGGGTTTTGAGTAGCGCTAAATCGCCCTCCAGCGTGAACGGGCCTCTATCCACCGTGGTGGTGAAGTGGGCAAGCGGCGGCGGGGCGGTTGGCTCGTCGACCAAACGCAGCACATAGTGGTGTTGAGGCTGCACAGCAAACGCGGCCATGTGCATGCGGCCAATGGCAAGCAGCACGCGCTGGGGCGGGCCTTCGAGGGCGCTAACCGCCTCTTCGACACTTGCCACGTGTTGCCAGTTATCGTGAGTGGTGGGTGCCCAGGCGGGGCGGGTCAGAGCAATCGCCGGTACGCCGGTTTGCTGGGCGGCGGCCAACACGTTACGGCTCATCTGTGTGGCAAACGGGTGGGTTGCATCAATAATATGGGTGATGCGCTGTTGGGTAATAAAAGCCGCCAAACCGTCGGCGCCGCCGAAACCGCCCACGCGGGTGGGCAGCGGCTGCGCTTTAGGCGCGTTAACGCGGCCCGCATAGCTGAACATGGCTGGGATACCGCGCTGGCTAACGGCGCTGGCCAAAGCGCTTGCTTCACTCGTACCCCCAAGAATCAGGACGTTTATCATGGCTTTAGTTAACAAGGCTCCGTGGCTCACACTGTTAGGTTGGGGGGAGAGTGGCACAGCGGGCCTGACAGCGGCAAGCCGTGAGCAGCTTGAACGTGCCGAAATCGTGTTCGGCGCCCGCCGCCATCTGCGGCTTCTTCCTCCGTTAAACGCGGATATTCGCGAGTGGCCGGTGCCGTTTCTTGATGGCATCCCCGCACTTCTCAACGAGCGCGGCCGCCAAGTGGTCATGCTGGTATCCAATGATCCGTTCTGGTTCGGGGCGGGCACTAGCGTGGCGCGCCACTTGGAGGCCAGCGAATGGATCGCCGTGCCATCACCCTCGACCTTTAACCTAGCGGCGGCCCGGTTGGGCTGGCCGCTTGAGCGCTGCACCTGCCTAGGCTTGCACGCCAAACCGCTGACCCGCATTAGGCCCTACCTGCAAAGCGGCAGGCGCTTACTGGTACTGCTACGCGATGGCTCCGCCGTGGCTGAGCTGGCCGCGCTGGTGAAAACATTCGGCTTTGGGGATTCCCAACTAAACGTGCTGGAAGCTCTGGGCGGTGAAGATGAGCGCATTCGCACGCTGCGCATGGATGACACGCTACCCGAGGATATCGCCCACCCGGTGGCGGTAGGTATTGAAGTCGCGGGCAACGGCCCCGCAATTCCCTTAACGCCGGGCCTGGCCGATAGCTTTTTTGAGCACGACGGGCAGATCACCAAGCAGGCCGTGCGCAGCCTAACGCTTTCGGCACTTTCCCCCAGGTTTGGGGAGCGGTTGTGGGATATCGGCACTGGCTCTGGCTCCATCGCCATTGAGTGGCTGCTGGCCCATCCGGATAACCAGGCCGTAGGCTTTGAGCAGCACCCAGAGCGCGCCGCGCGGGCACGGCGTAATGCAGAAAACCTCGGCGTTGATTGGCTGGAAGTAAACGAAGGCCACGCCCCGGAGGTGCTTGAGAATGCACCGCTGCCTGATGCGGTGTTTATCGGAGGCGGACTTTCTCAGGCGCTGCTGGATGCTTTATGGCAGCGCCTACCTGCCGGGGTGCGCGTAGTAGCTAACGCGGTCACGCTGGAATCCGAAGCGTTGCTGGCGCACTGGCAGCAACAGGCGGGTGGCGAGCTGCTACGACTGGAGCTTGCCCACGCCGCACCCATGGGCACCCGCCGGGGCTGGAGAGCCAGCTACCCGATTGTGCAGTGGCGTGGCGTTCGATGATCAAGCAAACAGTGACTAAGCAGGCGCTGAAAGTCGCAGGGTTCGGCTTTCGCCAGCAGGCAACGCTTGAATCACTGGAACAGGCGCTGGATCAACTGATTGCTGAGTACGGCCCTATCGACCGGCTGGCAGCAGCGAGCAGCATGCTGCCCCTAGTTGAAGCGCTGGGCAGCGCCCGTAATATTCCGGTAATAGGCGTCGCGGATGCAGCATTAGCAAGCGTTACCACGCTGACGCATTCCGCCTATAGCCTGCGCGAAAAAGGCACCGGCAGTGTGGCAGAAGCCGTGGCGCTTCTGGCCGCAGGCAGCGGGGCGCGGCTTTTAGGCCCGCGCACGGTTTCAAACGATAGAAAGGCCACGGCCGCGGTGGCCATCGCAGCGGCGAAAGGAGTTGGATTATGACGGTTCATTTTATTGGCGCAGGCCCCGGCGCGCCGGATCTTTTGACGCTGCGCGGGCGCGATTTGATTGCCGCCTGCCCGGTGTGCCTGTATGCGGGTTCACTGGTGCCCGAGCAAATTCTTGGGCACTGCCCAGAAGGCGCGCGCATCATCAACACCGCGCCGCTGTCGCTCGATGAGATTATGCAGGAAATTCAAACCGCCCACGCCGCAGGCCAGGATATCGCACGGCTGCACTCCGGCGATTTATCGGTGTGGTCCGCCATGGGCGAACAGCTGCGCCGCCTGCGCGAGCTTGATATTCCCTACAGTGTTACCCCCGGCGTGCCTTCCTTTGCGGCAGCGGCGGCAACGCTCGGCCAGGAACTAACGCTACCCGGCGTAGCGCAATCCGTAGTGCTGACTCGTACGCCGGGCCGGGCAAGCGCCATGCCGGACAACGAGACGCTGGCCAACTTTGCCCGCACCGGCGCCACGCTTGCCATTCATCTCTCCATTCAGAACCTAACCCAGGTGGTGGAAAGCCTGACGCCTCATTACGGCGAAGAGTGCCCGGTAGCGATTGTATGGCGAGCCAGTTGGCCGGATGAGCATGTGGTGCGCGGGCGCTTATCCACGGTGGAATCTCTGATCGATAACACGCTGCAGCGCACGGCGCTGATTCTGGTAGGGCCGGTGCTGGAATCCCATGACTTTCAGGAAAGCAGCCTGTACGCGGTAGGCTACGACCGCCGCTTTCGCCCCCAGTCCGCCGATTCGCCGTTTGCCAGCAGCGATGAAGAGGGCAGCGCATGATCACGCTCTCGCTGATCGGCATTGGCACCGGCAACGTTGACCACGTAACACTCGAGGCGGTGCGCGCCTTGAACGAGGCCGAGGTGATTCTGCTACCCCGCAAGGGAGAAGCGAAATCGGACCTTATCGACCTGCGCCGAGTACTCTGCGGCGAGCTGCTTGATGAAGCGGCCAATACCCGCATCGTTGAGTTCGATTTACCCACCCGCGACGGCGAACGCCAGTACCTAAGCGCAGTAGACGAGTGGCATAACGCCATTGCCAGCGTGTGGGCCGAACTGATGGATAAACATCTGCCCAACGGCGGCCGCGTCGGAATGCTGGTATGGGGCGACCCCTCGCTTTATGACAGCAGTCTGCGCATCGCCAAACGCCTGACGGACAGCGGCCGCGCGGTTGAGGTTAACGTGGTGCCCGGCATCACCAGCCTGCAAGTGCTCACCGCCGAACATAAAATCCCGCTCAACGCGCTCGCCGAACCCATCCAAATCACCACCGGCCGCCGCCTGCGCGAACGCGGCTGGCCTAATGATGCCGCCACCGTAGCAGTAATGCTCGACAGCGGCGGGGCATTTACCACGCTGCCACAAGCTGATACTTACATTTGGTGGGGCGCCTACCTGGGCATGGATAAGCAGTGCCTGATCAAAGGTCCGTTAAGCGAAGTAAGCGACGAGATCATTAAGCGCCGCGCCGCGCTGCGTGAAGCGCGCGGCTGGATTATGGATATTTATCTGCTGGCCAGACAGCCTCTGCTGTAACGCCGGTATTAAGTTGGAATGTTTTTCCATAAAATGGCTCTATACACTCAACACGTGATTATCAGGAGAGCGATATGAGCTTTTACGTTTATTTATCTGGCGAGATCCATACCGACTGGCGAGATGAGATCCAGCGCGGCGCAGAAGCCGCAGGCTTGGATATCGTCTTCACCGCCCCAGTCACCGACCACGACGCCAGTGACGCCGCAGGCGACCACCTTGGCGAGCAGAGCAACCAATTCTGGCGCGACCACCAATCCTCCAAGGTCAACGCCATCCGCACCCGCACGCTGATCGAACAAAGCGATTTAGTCGTGGTACGCTTCGGCGACAAGTACAAGCAGTGGAACGCCGCGTTTGATGCGGGTTACTGCGCCGCACTCGCCAAGCCCTACATCACACTGCACTCTGAGGATATCGTTCACCCTCTGAAAGAAGTGGACGCCGGTGCGCAAGCCTGGTGCACCACCACCGAGCAGGTAGTCGAAACCCTCAAGTACGTGTTGAAAGCATAAACCCGCCAAATATACTGCAGGCCCAAAGTGGCCTGCAGAATTCCTGCCTCTGAGTCACTAGGTTTTGTGGGAGCCCGCTTTAGCGCGCGAAAGATTCCACCCAAGCTTTATCACTCCGTAGCGTGGCGTAACGTTTGGCGAGGCACGAGCCAATAAGGCACCCGCGAAGGGCAGCGCTAGCTGCCCCGATGCTAGCGCTCATGCAGCCTTTTAACTCAAAAAACTGACATCAGATTTTCCTCACCGCGGCCTATTCTTCCCAGTGACCTCGCTGCACTACGACCTATTGCTGACTGCTGTCATGAAATTACTACGTGACCGAAGGTAAATTTGTGAATAGAGTATAATTGAAGTGAGCAAAACGAGCGGGCACGCGAATCATAAATATACTGCCTGAGAGTTTTGAGAAACTATATGAAGCAGTGAGTTATGGCTTTTGTGTAGGCTGTATAACATCAAGGAATGTGCTGGCACGTTTATTGATGTTACATGGCTGGGCGTATAATCACTGTTCAATGATGGAGATAATATGAAGGACCTTTTTCCCGGCCACTTTAAAGAAAGTGAAAAGAATTTAAAGCAGGTGTGGGATTCTTGCATTTTTGTATTTGATGCAAATATATTGTTGAATTTTTATAGGTATTCTGATTCTACTAGACGCGAGTTTCTTCAGCTTCTTCAAAAAATACAAGAGCGTGTATGGCTGCCTCATAGAGCTGCCGAGGAATATTTAAATAATCGACTATCGGTAATTGATCAACAAGAACGCTCATATGACGAAACGGCTAAAGCTATAAACTCTTTAAGGAGTGATTTGGATAACGCTCGTCAACACCCCTTTGTTAGTCAGCAGACAATGAATCAAGTCAATAAAGTCTTTGACCTTCTTTGTAATGAGTTGTCAGAAAACAAAGGGGTTCACACCAAACGTATTTCTAATGATGAAATTAAAGAGTCTATTTCTTCCATATTTGAGAATAATGTAGGGCAGCCATATTCTAGAGAAGATCTAGAAAAGTTGATTGTTGATGGCGAGGAACGTTATAAGCAAAAAATTCCACCTGGATTTAAAGATGGCACCAAATCTGGAGATAGCGATGTATTCACAGAGAAGTGTCGCAAATATGGAGATTTGATCGTTTGGAATCAGGTTATCGACAAGTCAATTGAAGCCAAAAAGGGCATAGTTCTTGTAACTGATGATAAAAAGGAAGATTGGTGGGAAAAATTTAAAGGAAAGACTGTTGGCCCCAGACCAGAGTTGGTGAAAGAATTTAAAGATAGAGCTGAAAATACATTTCACATGTATCAAGCAGATAGGTTTCTTGAGCTAGCAAGAGAGAATTTGAATGAACAAGTTAGTGATGAAATTGTCGAGGAAATAAGAGAAGTTAGAAGACGAGATAAGATTGCTTATAAGAAAATGAAGGAAATGGAGTTCATGAAAAGAAGAAAATTAAAAGTGCATCACCTTATGGATGAGCTTGAACAGGTTCGTCATCAAATGATGTCATATGAAAAAGAAATGAGCATGCTGCAAGAAAAAAGTACGCAAAATTTCGCTCATTTGTTGCCTTCAAAGGTAAGCCAAAACATATCCATGAGTGGTTGCTCTATTCTTGCATTTCAGAGTTTGAGTCAAGAAAAACGATTCGACTGTCAATAAGGAAATTTAAAGAACAGCAGCGTGGCTCAACAGTATAAAAAAGCGTTTAAGACAGATTTCGCAACGCCCGCCATTTTTAGCTCAAGCTGAGTTTTTTGTTTACGAAGCAATGGTTTTGATTAGGCGGTAGACGTCGCTCACTACTTAGCGCGGTGTTATCAAATAGTGAGTTGAAAAAAATGACCCTATCAGGCAGCTGCCTCTGTGGCGGCGTCCAATACGAAATAACAGGCACCCTGACAGACGTTTACCACTGCCACTCTCGATGTGCCGCAAGCTACACGGCCGCTTTTCGACCCTGTGCCAAGGTACAGGCCAGTGACTAGCGAACCGTCAGGGGAGAGGAGCTAATTAAAACCTACGAGTCGTCACCCGGTGAGTTCAAGGTGTTCTGCTCGACCTGTGGTTCCAGTATTCATACCCGGTTCACTGAAAAGCCGGAGATTTACGCGCTTCCCCTTGGCACCCTCGATACCGATCCCGGTGTGCGTCCAGGCCGCCATGTGTTCGTGGGCAACAAGGCGCCGTGGTTCGAAATTACCGATGAGTTACCCCAGTTCACTGAAAACGGTTAAGGCAGTGTTGCTCGCACTCAATACCATTTTCAAAGCCCAGCCGTTACTCTATGCACTCAGCTTACCCAGGCGAACCACCAATCTTATGACGAGAAAAACACTAAGCTTGAAAGTCAAAAGGCAGCAAGAGACTAAGCCCACTGAAGAAGTTGAAGATCAATTCGCCGATGACCCCGAAAAACGCTTTCTAAATGGCGTCGCCATCCATCCTTCCCCACGCATTCATTTAGAGCTTGGTTCCAACCAGCGCAGCGTGCGTGCGATGGATTTGATTACGCCCATAGGGATGGGCCAACGTGGCTTGATCGTCGCACCGCCAGGCTCCGGCAAAACGACGCTGTTGAAACATATCTGCCAGGCCGTGGCTGAGGCGCACCCGGATATCAAGCTGTATGCCTTGCTGATCGATGAGCGCCCGGAAGAAGTGACGGACTTCAAACGCAGCGTGTCGGCAGAGGTACATGCCTCATCGTCAGACGAAAGCTACACACACCATGTGCGTATGGCCGATAAGCTCCTTAAAACAGCGCGCAAGCAAGCGGGTGAGGGGCACGATGTGATGATCGTGATCGATTCGCTGACTAGGCTTTCACGCATTCATAATGCCGAGCAGCGGGGCAATGGTCGTACCATGTCCGGCGGGCTGGATAGCCGGGCGATGGAAATACCCCGAAAGCTGTTTGGCGCCGCGAGGAAGATCGAAAACGGCGGGTCGCTCACGATTCTGGCCACCGTGCTGGTGGATACGGGAAGCCGTATGGATCAGGTGATTTTCGAGGAGTTTAAGGGCACTGGCAATATGGAGATCGTGCTGTCACGCGAGGTGGCCAATCAACGCATCTTCCCAGCGATAGATATTGCCAAAAGCAGTACCCGGCGCGAAGAGCTTTTGATTGATGCAAAAGACATTGAAAAAGTACGCACACTGCGTAGAGCGTTGACCCAGCTTAAGCCAGTCGAGGGGGCGCAGAAGTTGTTTGAACTCCTGGAGAAATATCCAACCAATGCCGAGCTATTGGACGCGTTTTCACCAGGCTCCGCCTAGTCGTTAGCAAGACCTTTAACGGCTACACTGCTTACCCATGATTTGTTTAAACAGGCCTTAATTGCAAACGCCTTTAGCAGAGAAGCCCACCTTTTATTCGTTAAGAGGTGAGCTTCATTGGCAAGGTTTAACGATTACTTTTTCTTAAAATTCAGGTTTGAAGCGGGCACTACTTTTCGAACCGGAAAGCCTTCAATTTCTTTGCGCTCAATGATGCTGTTTAACCGCCTTTCAATGGCGCAAAGATTTTTAAAGTCAGCCAAGGCGACAAACGAGATGGCTTCACCAGAGGCACCCGCACGGCCAGTTCGGCCAATACGGTGAATGTACTCTTCTGGCTGAAAAGGTAAATCGTAATTCACCACTCGGCTTAGCTCGCCAATATCCAAGCCCCGTGCGGCAACCCCCGTGGCGACCAGGTACTTTAGCTCGCCAGATTTGAACTGGGCCAAAATCTTTTCACGCATGGCCTGGCTTCTGTCGCCATGAATGGAATCCGCTTTGATGCCACGTTTTGCAAGTTGGTCAACCAGCTTGGCCGCGCCGTGTTTTTTCTCGATAAAAATAAGCGCTTGATCCCACGCTTGCTCGTTAATCAGGTGGCTTAGCAGGGCGGACTTGGTGTCTTTGTCTACGGTGATTAGCCACTGTTTGATATTAGCGGCGGCGCGAATGTTGGGAGAAATGGATATTTCAGACGCCAGGTCGGTCATCTTGCTGTCTGAAAAACCGTAGGCCAGCGCCCGAACATCGCCATTCATGGTGGCCGAAAACAGCAGGTTCTGACGGTTTTCAGGCAGGCGCTCGATGATTTTGTTGATATCGTCGACAAAACCCATGTCGACCATTCTGTCCGCTTCGTCCAACACCATGGCGTTGAGTTCATCAAAGTGCAGTGCACGCTGATGCGCCAAATCCAGCAATCTGCCCGGTGTGGCGACAAGAATATCAACCCCTTCAATCAAGCGCTCTTTTTGAGGTTCGCTATCAACTCCCCCATACACCGCCATAGACGTTAAGTGCAGGTGTTTAGCGTATTGAGCCACACTGGCTTCAACCTGAACCGCTAGCTCACGCGTCGGCACCAGGATCAGTGCACGGATGCGTTTGCCGCGAAGCGTTCCCGCTGTACTGAACCGTTCTAGCAGAGGCAGAACGAAGGCAGCGGTTTTGCCAGTTCCGGTTTGTGCGGTGGCGATTAAATCGTTACCCGAAAGAATGGCCGGGATCGCCTGTTCCTGAATGGGCGTTGGCGTTTTGTAACCTAGCTCGGTAATCGCTTGAACAAGAGGACTGGATAATCCTAGTTTTGCAAAGGGCATGGGAAGCTCTGACGGTGTGTCGTAAGGGGGGCGAAATGAAAATATGGTGCAGTATAACTTAGTGCTTGTAGTAGCGCTGATTTACCGTGTTGCGTGAACTTTGCACATGCCTTGCTGCTCCGCATTCAAATTCCGAATAGGGCGGGCTGACCCGCAACGCCGTGCGCCATTATGAGATAATCGAGTCAGAGAATTGATTACGCAATCGATGAAGAGGAATGCATGAGCTGGTTTATATTGTTTGTAGCGGGCCTTCTGGAGATTGGCTGGGCCATCGGGCTGAAATATTCGGTGGGCTTTACAAAACTCTGGCCGACCGCCTGGACGCTACTTTCGCTAGTGACGAGTTTTCTACTGCTGGGCCTGGCGCTGAAAACCCTGCCCGTGGGTACCGCTTACGCGATATGGGTAGGGATTGGCGCAGTGGGAACAGCCATTTTAGGCATCGTGCTGTTTGGCGAATCTTTGGGCGTACTCAAACTAATGAGTTTAACGCTGATCGTTGCGGGGCTTGTCGGGCTTAAACTTGCCCACGCCTGATATCCATGGAAGCCGCTAGTGGCTGCCCGTTCATTAAGCGTACCGGGGCGTGCTACCCGAAAGGCCACCGGGAGTACGTTGTTGAAAGTACGTTGTCGAAATCTGCTCTGTTAATGCCAGCGTTATTGTTCATGACGCTTGATCGTGTTCATCACCGGCAGCCCGCTCCTCCGCCTGATCCAACAGTACTGGGCCACTACCCGCCTCCGCCAACTCATCATCTGGGTTATACAGCGGGCAGCGGGTCATGCTTAAACAGCCGCAGCCGATACAGCCGCTGAGGTTATTGCGCAGCGTTTGCAGGTAGGCAATGCGGCCATCTAGCATGCGCTGCCAGTTCTTGGAAAGTTGCTGCCAATCTTCCACCGTGGGCGTGCGGTTATTGGGCAGTGACTCGAAAGCTTGCTTGACCTCGTCCAGGCTGACGCCCACTTTTTGCGCGGCTTTAATCACTGAAATGCGCCTTAGCACCTCCGGTTTATAGCGGCGTTGGTTGCCCGCATTGCGCGAGCTTTGAATTAGTCCCTGCTGTTCGTAGAAGTGCAGGGCGCTGATATTAATGCCGCAGCGCTTGGCGACTTTGCCGACACTCCAGTTTGCCTCTGCCATTCTTGCTCCCGTTTTTCTTCTGGTTCAAAAAAAGCTTTACCTCAACTTGGGTTGAGGTTTTAACCTTTTATCCGAACCCACGCAAGGAGAACAATATGCACCTGGAACACGTGAATCTGGTCGTTGCTGATATGAATGCCATGCTGGAGTTTTACCGCGCTGCCTTCCCACACTGGCATATACGCGATGAGGGGCAGGGTGAGTGGTACGGCAAGCCACGCAAATGGATGCACTTTGGTGATGACAAACATTACCTGGCGTTAAGCGATCATGGAGAAGGACAGAACCGAGCGCTGGAAGGCCATAGTGTGGGCCTGGCCCACTTTGCCTACGTGACCGATAACCTGGATGCCGTAGTGGCTCGATTAAATAACGCGGGCTTTGCCGTTGCCAAACCGGGTGCCACCGAGCCGTTTCGTAAAAACGTTTACTTCGTTGACCCTGCGGGGTTTGAGGTGGAGTTTGTTGAGTATCTGAGCGACATCCCGGCAGAGCGTAATTTAAACCGTGATGCGCTGTAATCAGCAGTGCAGTACTGTGTAAAGATGATCGGCTGCCTGGAATGCCCGTGGCGAGCTGCTTGCTCAATTGCACCCAGAAGCCATATCGCTTTTCGCGCCAAAACACACAATGAAGTTAATGCTTTCTACGAGGCAGCAATAAAGTGTGGTGGCAAATGCAATGGCGTGCCGGGTTACAGGCCTAACTACCATGCAAACTATTATGCAGCCTTTATTCTCGAATTGGATGGCTACAATATAGAAGCTGTTTGTCATCAATAAGTACGCATCCAGTTAACAATCAGCCGCACAGGGAGCACACATGGCCCAGTACTTCACTGAGGTTGGCGCGGGGAAGCGGTATGACCAGTATCGACCCAAAACCCATCAGGCTGTCGTTCAAAAAATGCAGCAGCATATTAAGGGTAGGCGCTTTGAACGCGTGGTTGATGTGGCGTGTGGTACCGGTGATTCTACCGTTCCGCTGCTGGCGTTTGGTCACAACGTTATGGGGATTGATTCATCCGATGAGATGCTAGCCATAGCGCACAAACGTGGTCTCTCTGTGAGAAAAGCGGACTACTCTGATCTTCCCCAACAAGGTCGCTTCGACCTCATTTCTACGTGTATGGCGTTTCATTGGTTTGATGGCGCGCGGGCGATTGCCTCTTATAAAGCTGCGTCTAGCCCTGGGGCTGTCTGGCTCATCTATGATTTCGCATTCGCGGGCCATACCACCTCTGAACAGTTTAATCATTGGCTTCGTAACGAATATTTTAAGCGCTATCCCTCACCGCCACGTAATCGATTTGATGATATGAAACTGGCCGATGATGAAGAGCTTTCCGTTATTGCCAGTGACTGCGGGTGGTTACCCGTAGAATTTACGCTTGAGCCGCTGATCGGCTATTTGTCTACCCAATCCAATATCGAAGAAGCGACGCGTACCGGCAAAAAACTTGATGCGATAGCTGCTGAATTGCGTCAAGAACTTTCAGGAATCGACATCACGGGGGCGTTTAAGTATGCCTACTCGTATGAAATTTTGGAGTACATGGGTAACCAATAAGGGCTGCCATGAATGCTGTAACTCAGCTGTACTAATCTCCATCGTTATGGGCTTGAGATAAGAATGGACTATCTAGAAGTCAATGCCAGTGACGTTCCCACCCAGCTTTTACTGGAAGCCGATCCTTCTGAACAGAGCATCGCATCTTATCTGGAAGGCGCTTGGTGCTTCGCGGCAAAGCTAAACGGAAACGTCGTTGGTGCCTGTGTCACAAAACCTATTAACACCAACATCGCTGAAATATTTAATATCGCGGTTTACCCGGAATTTCAGCAGCAGGGCCTTGGTTCTGGGCTGTTGAGCTTTGCCTTGTCTGAGCTGAAAAGCAAAAAAATACAGCGTGTGGAATTAAGCACTGGCACTTTTGGATATCAGCTGACCTATTACCAACGCCATGGGTTTAGAGTTGATCATGTGGTTAAAAACTATTTTTTGAATAATTACCCTGAGCCGATTCTTGAAGATGGCATACAGCATCAAGACGCGTTGCGGCTGTACGTAACGCTATAAAAAGGTGAGTTCAGTGGCAAAAGTAACCTTAAAAGGGTTTATCGAGGTTCCCGGTGGCGATCTTGATGGCGTGCAAGCCGAACTTAACACTCACCGCCAACTTACTCTTGAGGAGCCAGGCTGCATAACGTTTAAGGTTACTCAAGATAAAACTGACCCGTGCCGTTTTGATGTTTATGAGGAATTTATTGACCGCAAAGCCTTTGAAGAACATCAACAGCGGGTGGCAAGCTCTGACTGGGGCAAGCTAACCCGTAACGTGAAACGTCATTACGAAGTGTTTGAATAGCCTGAGTCGAATGGCTATTTTTCAATCGCCAACTCGACTTTACTGTCGTAAAAGCCTTCAAGAGAGCGCTTCATGGGTATAATGCGCCCCATCGCCAATTGCCGTAGTGTGGGCGCGCATATCGGGTCGTATCGGCGAGTTTATCAGTCGATTCTCATTTTACTGTTGAAGGTAGCTGACGTGATCAATACCAAAATTTACAAGGCCGTTTATGAGTTGGCTGAAAAACTGATGAAGGCGGCTGAGAAGGAGGATCGAGAGGCGTTTGATTCGCTTTATGCAGAGCTGAACGCCATTTGTATCGAGCATGAAGATACTGATAAGGATCATCCAGAGCAGTGGGAAACGTTGGCGGATTTTACCGAAGAGCTGGATGACGCGCTGGTGATGTATGAAAAGGCGCTTCACAAAGCCGAGGTCGCCAATGCTAAAGACCACCTGTCGTCTATCGGTTTTTCAATGGCGACCCTGCAGGTTGAGTTGGGCCAGGAAGAGGCTGCTATTCAACATCTGCAAAATGCCAAAATCAGCGCCAACAAGATTGAAGATAAAGATTTGAAAGCAGAAATTGATGAGCTGCTTGAAAAACTGACAGCGAAATAGCGGGCTTTGTTGTTACCATGATGATCTTGATAAATGCACATCCAACGGGATTGTGCTGGGTTTTCCTAAGACCAGGAGCTGTCGTTTGACCAATAATGATATTTTTCGCCGTATCCGGTACTGCTTTGATTTAAAAGATACTGCCGTATTGAAAGTTTTCGCGCTGGCAGAGTTCACTGTATCTGAGGAGCAGGTGTCCGGGTGGCTGAAAAAGGAGGAAGACGAAAAATTCCTCAAGATGAGAGACCGCGAGTTGGCCGCGTTTCTTAACGGATTTATTAGCTATAAGCGTGGGAAGCGCGACGGCGAGCAGCCCGCGCCAGAAAGTAACTTGAACAACAATATGGTGTTCCAGAAGCTGCGCATTGCGCTGAATTTAAAAGCCGACGATATTTTAGCTATTTTTGAGCAGGCTGAGTTTCGGTTAAGCAACCATGAGTTAAGCGCTTTCTTTCGTAAGCCTACGCATAAAAATTATCGCGAGTGTAAAGACCAGGTGTTGCGTAATTTTTTAATGGGTCTTCAGTTCCAGCAACGCCCTGAATCCAAGGGTTCAGAAGAAGTCTGAGGTTGTCACGCCGCTGTGATTTACAGGGCTCAGAAGTAAAAAATGGCCATTCAATGCGAATGGCCATTTGCTTTTAAGCGTTTTTTAAACAGAACTTAACGCTTTAGCAGGTTGGTTTTGGCCAGATCAATGACTTCGTGCATGCTGCCATCCATGACGGCACGTAGCCCCCAGAGGCTAAACCCTTTGACTTGCTCTATGCCGATGGTGGGCGGCAGTACCAGCTCTTGTTTGGCTGTCACTACATCAAGCACGGCGGGGCCATCGTGGGCTAATACGCTATCGATGGCATCGGCCAGCTCGTCAGGATTCTCAACACGGCGTGCATAAATGCCCATTGCGCTTGCGACGGCAGCAAAGTCGGGATTATCCAGGTCTACGCCCGTGTTAATGAAACCGGCTGCTTTCATTTCAAGCGCGACGAAGCCGAGCACCCCATTGTTAAAGATGACGATTTTGATCGGGATGTTGTGCTGTTTGAGTGACAGTAAATCGCCCATCAGCATTGAAAGGCCACCGTCACCGGAGAACGTAATAACTTGCCGACCCGGCTGCGCGTACTGAATGCCAATCGCCTGAGGCATGGCGTTAGCCATCGAGCCATGCGAGAACGAGCCGATAAGACGACGTTGGCCGTTCATTTTAAGGTAGCGTGCCGACCAGACTGTGCACGTGCCTACATCGGCAGTAAAAATCGCGTCCTCATTGGCTTTTTCGCTCAACAAGCGCGCAAGGTACTGTGGATGTATAGGCGAGTGGCCTGAGTGATTCTGCGCCTGTTTGTCCAGGCCTTCGCGCGCCTTAACGTAGTGGGCCAGCGCTGCATCCAGAAAGTGCCGGTCACTGCGCGTATGAAGCGCCGGCAGAATGGCTTCAATGGTTAACCCGATATCGCCGACCACGCCCAATGCCAGCTTGGCACGCCTGCCCAGGTTTTCAGGGCGAATATCGACCTGCACGACGTTGATCTTTTGCGGTAAAAACTGTTTATACGGAAAATCCGTGCCCAGCATCAGCAGCAGGTCGCACTCCTGCATGGCCGCGTAACCTGATGAGAACCCGATAAAGCCGGTCATGCCGACATCATAGGGGTTGTCATATTCGACATGCTCTTTGCCGCCGAGTGCGTGCACGATGGGACTTTTAAGCGCATCGGCCAATTGCATTAGCTGGGCGTGTGAACCGGCACAGCCCCGGCCAACGAAGAGCGTGATGCGCTCTGCATCATTGAGCAGTTTGGCGAGTGCTTCCACTTCGGTTTTGGCGGGCACCACGCGTGGTGTGGGTGGTAATAAGCCATGGCGCGGCGTTACCGTTTTAACCGGTGAGGCGCGCAGCGCAACATCACCAGGCAGCACCACGACCGCAACGCCACGCTGCCCAACGGCGGCGCGAATGGCATTGTCCAGCACATAAGGTAATTGGCTGGCGTCGGAGACCAGCTCACAGTAGTGGCTGCATTCACGAAACAGTTCTTGGGGGTGGGTTTCCTGGAAATAGCCGCCGCCGATCTCTGAAGAGGGAATATGCGCGGCAATGGCCAGCACCGGCGTGCGCGTGCGGTGGGCATCGAACAAGCCGTTAATAAGATGCAGGTTGCCGGGGCCACAAGAGCCTGCACAAACGGCCAGGCTACCGGTTAGTTGTGACTCGCCGCTGGCGGCGAACGCGGCAACTTCCTCATGGCGTAGGCCCACCCATTCGATGCTGGGCCGCTCGCGTATGGCCTCGGTTAGGCCATTCAGGCTGTCGCCGACAACGCCGTAGATCCGCTCAACACCACTTTCCACCAGCGTTTCGATCACTAAATCAGATATGTTTTTGATAGACATGAGAGACCTCAAACAAAGTCCAGGTTTAACGTTGCGGCTGTTTGCTTGCGCGTGTCGTAGCAGGCCTCTTTATCCGTTTTAAGGTCGATGCCGTAGGTGGGAATGATCGTCTTGAGCTGGGGGAGCCAGCCATCATTGGTTAGCTTGTCGGCAAAGCATTTCTCCAATACCTCTAGCGCGATAAAGGCCGCCGTTGATGCGCCAGGCGAAGCGCCTAGTAACGCGGCGAGGGAGTGATTGGATGAGGCGATTAGCTCGGTGCCAAACTCCAAAACACCGGCTTTTTCATGGCTGGGTTTAATGATTTGCACGCGCTGACCCGCCACGGCGTGGGTCCAATCGTGATGGCGTGCCATTGGGTAGTATTGGCGCAGCATCTCAAATTGGTGGCTCTTGCTCTGCAGTACCTGGGAGACAAGATACTCCGTTAGTTGCCAGTTATCCTTTGCAACATCAAGCATGGGAAGCACATTATCGGGCCGTACCGAACGGAACATATCCGTAAGAGAGCCTTGCTTGAGAAAGCGAGATGAAAAACCGGCGTAAGGGCCGAAGAGCAGCGATTTTTTATCACCAATAATGCGTGTGTCCAGGTGGGGGACTGACATGGGGGGCGAGCCATGGGCTGCCTTGCCGTACACCTTGGCGTGATGGCGTTCACTAATGCTGTCTATATCGCAGCGTAACCAAATACCGCTGACGGGGAAGCCGCCGTAGCCATGCCCTTCAGGAATGCCGGATTTTTGCAGCAGTTCAATAGCGCCGCCACCTGCACCAATAAAGACAAACTCGGCCTGAATGCTCCCTTTCTGCTTGCTATGCGAATCGTGCATTTCCACGCGCCAAGTGCCGTCATTCTGTCGCGCAATGTCCTGCACGTGCTTTAAGTAGTGGATTTCAAATCCTGATTGCTGCGCCAAATGGCCGAACAGCAGGTGAGTAAGCGCACCGTAGTCGACATCAGACCCTGATACGATGCGCGTCGCCGCGACGGGCTCGCCATCGCTGCGTCCTTCCATGATGAGTGGAGTCCATTGCTCAATCTGCGCGGGGTCTTCGCTATATTCCATCCCGCGATAGCAGTGGTGCGATGACATCTGTTTAAAGCGCTGGCGTAGATAGTTGACGTTATCCTCGCCCCAGACAAAGCTCATGTGCGGGCAGGGATTAATAAATGCCTGTGGGTTGGGAATGGCCCCTTTCTTGACCAGATAGGTCCAGAGTTGGCGTGAAATATCGAACTCTGTGTTGACCTCCAGCGCCTTGCTGATATCAACCGTGCCGTCTGAGCGAGCAGGGGTGTAGTTCATTTCGCAGTTGGCGGCATGCCCGGTACCTGCGTTATTCCAACCATTGGAGCTTTCCTGGGCGCAATCTTTCAGCGTTTCCAGTACCACAATCTTGAGTGAAGGCTCTAGCTCTTTGAGAAGGGTGGCGAGCGTGGCGCTCATGATGCCAGCGCCGACCATTACAATATCTGCCCGCTCGGGAATCTGTGCTGATGTAGGCATGAACGTTCTCCGCTTAGGAACTCAACACTTGCTTGATGCGCTGATAAAGGGAAGGTCAATATCCTGCGGCACTATGGCATACACGCGTCGCCAGGGCTGGTTATCGATTAGATGCCAGCGGTGGCCGCTACCTGTGGTGTCTTCCGCCAATAAAATATCGCCGGGGTACAGCGTGAATGAGTCGCCCGTGCGCGTCTCGAAAGTGAGTGTGCCGCTAAGCGTTAAGACGAATTGACGGTTGGGAGCGTCATGCCAGCTAAAGCTGCCGCCTTCGCTTGTTTCGCGAAAGGAGATGCTGGTCGTTTCGATGACATCACTGAGCAAGTCATGGCGCTCACCTTTGGGAAGATCAATCCATCCTTCTTCAAAACACGATTGATGGTTACTGCCTGTCCATAACCTTACACATCGGAACATTACTGACTCCTGATTGTGAGTAGTGACAAAACATGATGAAAAATAGAACAATCATCTGAGTTTAAATACTAGTTCGGATTTTGTGCAATAAGGTGCGTGACCAAAGCTAAATTTATGCCTAAGGTGAAGTGGGTTTGATAATTTAAATATGGGCATGGGCTGGGGATTCCATGCCGCTATTCTTTTTATAAAAAAGGGGTTGGCGCTTTTCTTGTTAGCCGCCAATTATCTCTGGCAGGCTCTATAACGTTTGTAAATAAAAGGAAACCACCATGGGAATCAAAAAAAAATTAACGCTAGCGGCAAGCATGTGTGCCTTGTTCGTGGCCATCACAGCGGATGCATGCACGCGCGCGGTATATCAGGGCCCTGATGACATGATTATCACGGCGCGCTCCATGGACTGGAGGGACGAAATACATCCGAACCTATGGCTGTTTCCAAAGGGAATGGAGCGCGATGGTGCGGCTGGACCCAACTCCGTTACTTGGACATCCCAGTATGGAAGTGTCGTTACCAGCGCGTTTGATATCTCAAGCACTGATGGCATGAACGAAAAAGGCTTGGTGGCTAACCTGCTATGGCTTGCTGAGGCAGAGTATCCTGAATTTGGGCCGGATGACGAGGGGCTTTCCGTGGCTGCCTGGGTCCAGTATGTTTTGGATAATTTTGCGACCGTTGATGAGGCGGTGGAGGCGCTGCGCGATGAGCCTTTTGTGGTCGTCTCTGCTGAAATACCGGGCACCACTCGATTTGCTACGCTTCACTTGTCAATTTCAGATGCCAAGGGTGATAGCGCAATATTTGAGTATATCGGCGGTAAACTCACTATTCATCACGATACGTCATACAATGTGGTGACAAACTCGCCCACCTTCAAGCAGCAACTGACGCTGGATGACTACTGGAGACAGATCGGTGGTTTGGTCATGCTGCCTGGCACAAACCGTGCCGCAGATCGATTTGTCAGAGCGTCGTTCTACATGGATGCCATCCCTAAAACGAGCGATACAAGAGTCGCTGTTGGCAGTGCATTTAGCGTGATTCGCAATGCGTCTGTTCCTTTCGGCATCTCATCAGAAGAGGAGCCGAATATTTCTTCCACCAGGTGGAGAGCGGTATCTGATCAGAAACACCTTGTTTATTATTTCGAGACGGCACTTACGCCTAACACGTTTTGGGTGGATATGAAGGATGCCGACTTTACTGAGGGCGCGCCTGTTCGCAAACTGAGCCTCAAGAATAACAGTGTTTATGCAGGCAATACGGTCAACGCGTTTGAGGACGCCGAGCCCTTTGAGTTTGCTGGCCTGTAAGGTGCGCTAAGGGCAGTTTTTTGCTAGTTAGCGCATGAAATAGCCCCCTGTGTCGCGGTTGGCGCAGGGGGCTTTCTCTTACTTAATAAAGCCAAGGGATAGAAAAAACTGCGGTTAGCTTGTTCGATTATTGTGATTAATACTAAAGTAATGGCGGCTGGTACCGATATTAAATTAAGCACACCTATTTATTGATCGCTGCCCAGAGTTATCCATGCCAAAAATCGTGATCTGTTTCATTACAGCCCTGCTACTGCTGGCACCTTATGCTCAAGCGAACACCGATGCGGCTGAGGCCGCGGCGCTGGCATGGCTTGATGCAATCGACAGTGGTGAGTATGAGCTGGCTTGGGGGAGTCATCACCGCTTCTTAAGAGTCCGCTTTCGCCCAGTATGCTGGAGCGGATCATTAGCGCAGCGCGCCGTGACTTCGGGTCGGTGGAGGCAAGACGCCGCACACGCGTCATCACGCAAACCTCTATGCCCGGCGCTCCCAAAAATGATTACAAAAAGTTCATCTATCAAACGCGTTTTGCCAACAAGTCTGATATTACCGAAACCATTACGCCGCACTTTGAAGACGGCGTTTGGAAAGTAAGTGGATACTATGTGAACTGATCAGCAACAAGTGGATTGGCCCGTTGCTACAACCGTGGGGTGTTGAATCTTCACGCAGGCAAAAATGGCGTTCCCCGAAGTGGTGTTCCACGGCGTGATAGCTTCAAAGTTGTGCTCGAATACGTGCACTTCAAAGTAGGGCTCAAGCAGCGTAATTAGCTCGGCAAAACTAACCGCGACCATGGGGTGCTCATCGTTCCATACTTGGGTATCGTACGCGTTGGTTTTTGCAATACTAAGTTTGAGGGCCTGTTTTTCACCGCTACCGCTGTAATGCCACCCGGAACGAAACGTGAAGGCATCGTCGGCTTTTTTAACGGTGTGGCTCACAAACAGATTGTTGTCGATTTTATCTTTATCGACTGCGTTAAAGCAGAAAACCCCGCCACTCATTAAGGCGCTGTGCGCACTTTCAATACACGCTTTGAGCTTTTCAATTCCGTCGCTGTAGTGAATCGAATATAAAAAACAGGTAATCAAATCCTGCGGGTCGCTTACCTGGAAGTTGCCCATGTCCTGACACGTAAACTGAGCCTCAGGACAACGTGTGGCGGCAATATCCAGCATGGGCTGGTTAATGTCCAAGCCGCTGCTCACGTAGCCATTATCAATAAAATGGCGAACATGAGGCCCGGTACCACACGCTACATCGAGGTGAAGGTTGCCACCGTTACCAAAAATTTGGTGAAGCCTTTGCACGGCGTTGCTTTGCGCCCGGTAGTCGATGTCTTCGC
This sequence comes from Halomonas sp. AOP43-D1-4, assembly GCF_052446175.1. Classification (NCBI taxonomy): domain Bacteria; kingdom Pseudomonadati; phylum Pseudomonadota; class Gammaproteobacteria; order Oceanospirillales; family Halomonadaceae; genus Halomonas; species Halomonas sp. AOP43-D1-4. Next base: position 170,256 of record NZ_JBQSVY010000006.1, on the reverse strand, counting down.
ACATCACATCGTAATAGCCAGAAAGGTCGGTATAGAGTGCGTTAAAGGACATGGCGGCCTGGGTAGCTTGGGAGTGAGGGTGGCGCATAGTAAACGAGTGGAGTGGCTTTTAGAAGCCAGCCGTGCGGAAGGGGATTTTGATCAAGACATCGCAGGCCGTCGCACAGGCTTGCGATGTCTTTTTCGGTTTATAGCGAGATGTCAGGCGCAAACTGCATACTTACCGCCACCCGGTTCCAACTATTAATGGCTAGAATCACCGTGGTCAGCTCAAGAAGGTCCTGCTCACCAAAGGCGGCCAGAGCATTCTGGTAGACGCTGTCGCTAACAGACTGTTGGCTGATTAAGGTAAGCGCTTCGGCCCACTCAAGGGCTGCACGTTCCTGTTTATTGAAGCAGGGGGCTTCCCGCCAGGCAGGTAGTACATCCAGTCTTACCTGATGCTCGCCGTCGTTTCGGGCTTCCTGAGTATGCATATGCTGGCAGAAGCAGCACTGGTTGATCTGGGAAACGCGTAGCTGAACGAGGTGGATGATGGCAGGCGTTACCGCGCTATTAGCCGCTACTTCGCCCAGAGGCACCAAATGTTTAGCAAGGCGAGGGGTTAGCTTGTAAACGGCTTGTCGAGAAATACGCTGAGACATGGCAGTGACCTCGTTGATTGGTGAGGTCTCAGCATATAAAGGTGTGCGTACTAGGCCTTGTAAATTTGCGACAACTTGCGCTGGCGGTAAGAGGCGGGTGTTTCGTTGGTAAAAGATTGGAAGGCGTGGGTAAAGTGTGGCTGATCATAGTAGCCACAGTGGAGCGCTATTTCTGATAGCGGCCGGTCAGCTTCAAGTAAGCACCGTCGCGCTCGGTGGAGGCGAGCATACGTCACCAATGTGCCTGGCGAGACACCGACTTCATGTTTTAATCGACGTTCCAGGGTGCGTCGTGTTAACCCAACATTGGCAGCTAACTGCTCAGGTGGGAGTTGTAACTGGTTAATCGCCTGGATAATTCCTGGTACGGGGCTTTTACTCGTTAGTTGACTTTTGAGTAAACCCAGAAGCCATGTTTCAAGCAGGGCTAATCCTTTGGGTGCATCAAGCTGATAAAGGCGCTCCACCACCGGCATTAAACTGTCCATCCAGGAGGGTTTTATGTCATCGCCCAAGCAAAGATGCGCGCCTATACACTGTTCCGGGGCTAAGCCCAGGAGGCTATACATACTGGCCGGTTTAAACCGAATGCCTATCCGGGTGGTGGACGTATCAAACGTCTCAAGCAACATGTGTCTGTTAAAGCAGAGCGTGACGATGGGACGAGAGCTTCCAAGGTGAATGGTGAGGCTGGCGCCTGCATCGGGATAAAGCTTTTCTACGATGGGATGCGCAAGGGGGCTTTGCCCGCCCATCGACCAAAGGCATTGCACCCATGTGCGAAGGTTGGTGTCGGGCAGGCGCTGCTGGAAATTCAAATGAACGGCGTTACCGGGCAGAATAAAGTGGGCCATGGCGACAACCTGCTTTGTTGATGAATGGACTTCATCGCATAAGCTGTATTAAAGCCTAAACACAGGGGCTGGGAAAGTGGCTATGCTTGGATAGTGAAGTTCTCACTTCGCAATGAACTGTTTAATCATTAATTCACGTGGTTGTGCCCTTCAAGCCAAGCGCCAAGCTGGGGCTCTTGCCCGCTGCGCCGTAGGTAAAGCACCATCTCACGCGCAACGATATTGATTTGATGAGTAAACACCAATAATTAGCTATGGAGTCTACTGCTTCGCCTACGGTATGCTTTTTGAACTGCTTTCAGCTCAAGAGAACTTCATGGCCCTTATCGCAACGACTCCAGAGCCCCCGTATTACGCTGTTATTTTCACCTCTGTGCGCACGGGTATTGAGGATGGCTATGATGACATGGCGGAGCGTATGGTTGAGTTAGCCATGCAGCAGCCAGGTTTTTTAGGCGTTGAATCGGCTCGAAATGAGGTGGGGGTTACGGTTTCCTACTGGGCTGACTTGGCCTCGATTAAAGCGTGGAAGGCGCATGCCGAACATAAAGAAGCGCAGCGGCTTGGGCATCAGCAGTGGTATCAGCACTTTAAAACTCGGATTGCCAAGGTCGAGCGGGATTACGGTATCTAGCGGATACTACTTCCCTGGTCTTCTGCTTTATGTCAGTTACATCATCAAGCGCGTGAGTGCTTGTAGCCCCAGAGCAATCAACAACACTATTACGCCGCCTATCAAGCTGGTAAACAACGCATGGCGCTTCCATAGCAACAGCACTCGATTACCGAAGCGATAAACCAGCCAGGCTAAGCCATAGTAGCGAAGGCCACGAGCAATTAATGCCGCCAGCAAGAACAGCAAGACAGGGTAGCCCGAAATGCCCGCCGTTATCATGGCTATCGGAAAGGGGATAGGCAGGATACCCATGGCTATAATGGCAGCGAAACCGTATTGATCAAAAAACAGTTGAAACGCCTGAAAGCTCTCCTGCATACCGGTGACGTTGATAAACCATGTGCCTACCGACGTAAATAACAGCAAGCCTACGCTGTAGCCCACCAGGGAGGCGATCAGACAGCCCAATGTAGTGATGGTAGCCAAAAGCCAGATCCGCTGCTTGTTGGCTGCCATTAGCGGGATGAGTATTAGCTCAATGGGAACGGGTAAAATAATGGTTTCAAGAAATGAGAACATGCCCAATAGCCATAGCATATTCTTTGAGCCGTTAATGCGCTCGAACCACACTTTAGGACTTTTTGAGATAATGGCCATGGATGGGGTCTACATCGGCGGACTAATACGGCGGTACATACTGGGTCAGTCCCATGGTATTGTCTAGCGCGAGTGGTGAGGTGGCGACACGCAGGCGGTAGGGTCATTTTGCTCTTCATCACTTCTCTGATTGGCTGAGATATAACAGATGCCCCCACACTCTTCTCCTTTCGCAGCTCCTGTTTTTTGGCGTGACCCAAAAATGCCGTATATAGAGCTTCGTAAAATAGGCAGCTAGCAGCCAATAACGCTGCAAGCAGTCGATTAATAGCGACTAACAATCGAGGCGTTTGAATGTAGCGCTTTAAGAAAGCCCCCGCGTAAACCCAGCTGGCTAACGATAACCAGCAAATAGGCAGGTAAAGTGCCGCGAACATGGCTATTTGAGCCGGGTCGTTACCCGTTGTATAAGCGCCAATGCCAGACGCCGATGCAATCCATGCTTTGGGGTTTAGCCATTGCATGAGCGCACCTGTCATAAAACCAGGCGGTTTGGTGGTTGCTTGCACAGACAACTTGCCGTCATCCATTGCTAACCTGACACTTAGGTAAAGCAGAAACGCTACTCCGGCCCAACGAAGTAACACTTCAAGTAGAGGCACGGTGGTGAGTAAAGCGTAAAGCCCTGCACCAATTCCTAGAAACAGCGCTATAAACCCTAGTGTGGCTCCTGTCACAAAGATTAACCCTTTAACAATAGGGTAATGGGTGCCGCTACTGAGGCATATCAAATTGACGGGGCCTGGGGAAATGGATGCGGCAAGGGCAAAGGCTGACATGGGTAGTAATAGTGAAACGTTCATATTGATCTCCAAAACAGTGAGTGGAGTATGCGATGACGTGGCGACGGCGTATTGTATAAAATTGATATGCGCAAGATTCGGGTCGGCAGGCCGCTAGGGAGCGCTTAAGCTAGGAGAGCTTCGGTATCACACAGAGGAACCGACAATGGATGATTATGCGCGTATCGAAAAGGCGATGGTCTACATGGTCGAGCGGGCGGTATTGCAACCCAGTTTGGAAGAGGTTGCGGCTCATGTGCATTTAAGTGCCTACCATTTTCAGCGCCTGTTCTGCCGCTATGCAGGTATTTCGCCCAAGCGCTTTTTGCAGGCCCTCACCCTGGAGCGGGGTAAGCAGTTATTAAAAGAGCCGCGGGCATTACTGGATGTTGCCCATGAGCTTGGGCTGAGCGGTGGCTCTCGGCTTTATGATCACTTTGTGCAGTTAGAAGCGGTGACGCCTGGAGAGCATAAACGTCAAGGGGAGGGCGTCTGTATCGAGTACGGCGTGCATGCAACGCCCTTGGGCAGCGTGCTAGTAGCGGTGACTCCGCGCGGCGTTTGCCGTATGGGCTTTGTGGATGCCACGAGCGCCGATGAACTGCTGGCACGGCTTGCCAAGGAGTGGCCGCGAAGCTCGCTCGATCATCGCCCAGCGGCGACGGCGTATGTGGTTGATGCGCTATTGGCAACTTCTAAAACAAAACCTGGTACGTTATCGCTTCACGTGACCGGTACCAATTTCCAAGTCGCAGTATGGCGAGCACTACTCACCATTCCTGAAGGCCAACTGGCAAGCTATACGCAGATTGCTCAAGCGCTGGGCATGCCTAAATCGTCGCGAGCCGTAGGCAATGCGGTGGGTGCTAACCCAATTGCGTTATGGATTCCTTGCCACCGTGTTATCCAGCAAAGCGGGGCGTTAGGCGGCTACCGTTGGGGTGTCGCTAAAAAGCAGATGGTGCAGGCCTGGGAGCTGGCGCACTTAACACCTGAAGTGGAGCCGCTCGGTGCATCTAAATAGCCAACAAGGAGGTTGTAAATGAACATTACCGCGATACAAGCCGATATCACTACGCTTCATGTTGATGCCATTGTTAACGCGGCCAACACCTCATTACTGGGTGGCGGAGGCGTAGATGGCGCCATTCACCGTGCGGCCGGACCGGAACTACTCGATACCTGTCGAACGCTGGGTGGCTGCGCCACTGGCGATGCAAAACTGACCGAAGGCTTTAAACTGCCAGCACGTACTATTATCCATACCGTTGGCCCTGTATGGCACGGCGGAACACGCGGCGAAGCTGAATTATTGGCGTCTTGCTATCAGCGCTGCTTGGCTCTGGCTGAATCGGTAAACGCACGCTCGGTAGCATTTCCGAGCATCAGTACAGGCGTATACCGTTATCCTATTGAAGAAGCTGCACGGATTGCTGTCTCAACGGTGAGCGAGATTCTAAAGCAGGGCTCTACCGTTGAGACGGTGACGTTTTGCTGCTTTTCTGCCGGGGATTTAGCGGTGTATGAAGCGTGTATTAGTCAATTAGACCGTTAGCGTCGTAAAACGGATAAGGGCCCGGGTACTGTTTAATAAAACCTTGGTGCGTCACCATGCCTGCCTCTGCTGACCATTGGTGTAGTAAATACCCTGGCGGCTCTAATTGGAAACGGGAAGGGCCGTCTGGGGTTAGATCCAGGCTGACATAATGCGAAACTCCAGGGCAGCTGATGGCTAACGTATTTCCAAAGCGTGCCTGAATAGTGCGGTGTACATGCCCGCAAAGCACGCGTTCAACCTGGGCATGCTTGTTAATTATCTCGGCCAGCGCGTGGGGCTGCTTAAGAGGCTGGCGATCCATATGATCAATGCCACTGATAAATGGATGATGATGGAGCATCACCAGCGTTGGGGTTTGCGGCTGTTCGGCCAGGGTTTTATCCAGCCAGCACAGGCTTTCCTCGCTTAGCTCTCCGTAAGGCTCGCCCGGCACGGAGGAGTCCAGCCCCACTAGGCGTACTGGGTAGTCATCAATTACCCACTGTAAATAATGAGCGTCTTGAAAGAGATAGTCATGCTCGGGAAAAGCAGTACGCAAATGATCGCGGTCATCATGATTGCCGGGGATCAGATAAACCGGCAGCGTTAGCTCCGCCAAAATCTGTTTAAACGTCGCGTACTCATCGGGGTGGCCAAAGTCGACCAGGTCACCGCTAATGAGTACCAAATCGGGGCGTGGCATTAGCTGATTGAGCGTTTGAATGGCTTGGTGTAGAGCACTGGCAGTATCCACTTGACGATAGGAAAGGCGCCCGCCAGCTTTGATATGCGGGTCACTGATTTGAGCGATAAGACAAGATTTACCCATTGGCCTGCTCCTTGGCGCTTGTGGCGGCTAGTTTTGAATGACTTAGCTCTGGATGAAAAAGCGCTTGCGGGGGCAGGTTCAAACCAATAGCGGCGCCAGTGGGCCAATGCTGGCGCGATGATGCCTTAACCTGAATCGGTGTAGCGCCTCCTGTATCAACCATTAACTGCTGAGACTGGCCTAGAAAAATACTTTGTAGAATGCGGCCTTTTACTTGGGCATCCGCTAGGGCGACCACTTCGATATCCTCTGGACGACAGTAAACGCTTAGTGCCTCTCGTAGGTGAGGCGCGGTCAATTCACCGCCTTGCACCGAGAGATGACCATCAGCCCCTTTTCCGATGACTTCCAAGCGATTCACCGCGCCGATAAAGTCGGCCACAAACGCATTGGCGGGCTGGTGATAAATCTCTTGGGGCGTACCCAATTGTGCAATTCTCCCGGTTTGCATCACTGCGATACGGTCTCCCAAGGCCATCGCCTCGTCTTGATCATGGGTCACATAAACCGCGGTTGTGCCCAGCTCGCGTAGTAGCTGGCCGATTTCCAGGCGCAGCCGGTCGCGCAACTTGGCATCCAGAGCCGCAAGGGGTTCATCAAATAGCAGCACTTTGGGGCGAACGGCAATGGCGCGCGCGAGGGCAACGCGCTGTTTTTGCCCACCTGACAAGGCATCAATACGCCGCTCGCCAAAGCCTTCCAGATCCACCATGCGCATGACCTCGGCCAGCCGTTGCTCAATCTCAGAACGGGGCAAGCGCTGTATTTTCAGACCGTAGGCAATGTTGTCGGCAACACTCATATTGGGAAATAGGGCGTAGTTTTGAAACACCATGCCGACATCGCGCTTTTCAATAGGCAGGGCAGTCACATCCTGTTCGCCAAATTGGACGCGACCGCCCTTATCCGGGCTTTCAAGGCCGCTGATGATGCGCAGTGTAGTAGTTTTGCCACATCCAGACGGCCCAAGTAACACTAAGGTTTCTCCTGCGTTAATGTGGAGATCTAGCGGTTGCAGGGCCTTGTGGTTACCTGAAAAAGTACGGCTGCATTGGGTTAGGGTGATGCTGACGGATGAACTCATATCGATCTCGGGGTTATCTCTTGGCGACGGGGCGAGTTAGATGTTCTGGTTGCTTAACGGCGTGGGCTGGAAAGCCGCCCAGCCCATTGAATAGCCACCAGCAGTGGGACAATCATCACTAGAAAGATCAGTGTATAGGCCGACCCCACTTCAAGGCGCATGGAGGCATAGCTATCGGCTAGGCCTACCGGAAGGGTTTTAGTAAGCGGGGTATGCAGCATCCAGGTAATGTTGAACTCACCAATTGATAGGGTGACGACCATCAGCGCGCCCGCCAAAATACCGCTAAGACAGTTGGGAATCACCACCGCAAAAAAGCGTTGTCGGAAGTTGGCTCCTAGGCTTGCTGCCGCTTCTTCAAGCAGCGGTAGACGCGCGGTTTGCATAACAGAAAGCACGGCTCGCACCATAAATGGCAGAGTGAAAAGTACATGGCCTACCAAAATGAATAGCCAGCTTCCACGGAATTCCCGGTAGCTACCGTAGGCAAGTAGTAAAGCGAGGGCAGTGGCAAGGCCTGGCACGGCCACCGGTAGCAGGAGCAGTTCCTCAATCGCATTGGCCCAGCGGCGGCGGCTGCGTAGCAAACCATAAGCCGCGGGCACGCCAATCAGCGTTGTAATCACCAAACAGGCCAGCGCCAGCTTGATAGAAAGCCAGATTGTGTTGGAGTAAAGCTGCCATACCTCACTTACCCAGCGCAGCGTCAAACCGCTTTTAAGGCCAACAAAGTAGTTCTCGGTCAGCCCAGCCATGACGGACATGACCACGGGGATGATCATGAAGAGGCAAACCAGCAGAGTGAAACTCAGCTGTAGGAAGAATCGGATACGTGGATTCATACGGGGGCTCCTACATTGCCGCCCGCCAACTTGCGGGCCAGACTTAATGCGACCCAAGTAATCAGCCCAAGCACAACAGATAGCGCGGCTGCCATGGCGAAGTTGGCGTAGTTGGTAAATTCGCCATAAATATCGAGAGGTAAAATGCTCAGTCGCGTGCCGAGCGTGAAAGCGGTACCAAATGCCCCCATGCTGGTCGCAAAGCAGATAGCGCCGGTCGAAAGTAAAGCGGGCGCAATACCCGGCACGATGACATCTTTAGTGACTTGCCATGAGTTTGCCCCCAGCGAACGGGCAGCCTCTTCAAGACTTTGGTCTAGATTTTCACAAGCCGCCATTACCGTGGTGATGACGCGCGGAATGGAAAAATAGAGATAGCCGATAAAGAGCCCGGCAAGTGAATAGGCAAACATCCAGCGCTCATCGAATAACCACAGGCTCAATTGAGCCAAAGCTCCCTGACGACCACCCAACATAATCACTAAAAAGCCGACTACCACGCCTGGAAAGGCAAGTGGAAAGGTGAGAATCGCGACCAATACCGATTTACCTATAAAACGGTGGCGTGCCAAAAAAAAACCGGCGATGCCTGCGATGCCCACGGCAACAAGTGAGACGGTAAAGGAGATTGTGACGGTGGTGACGAGGCTAATTAAGTACTGTCGATGGGTAAGAATGGTGAGATAAGCACTGATACCACTACTACGATCGGCTTCAGCGCCCATTAGAATCAGACGAGAAAACGGCAGTAGCCAGAAAGCGAAAAATACGGCTAGTGCTGGCGCTAAGGCGAATACCGCAATGAAGTTTTTACGTTTCGGGGTTTGGCTTATTGCTTGGGTGGCTGAATAAGCAGCCCCTGGGGGCTGCTTGGATATGACTGCCATGATTAACGAACCTCCGAAAGATACCGCTCGGAGAAGCTGCGCTGGGCATTGGCCATGGCGTCATAATCTACCGTGACGGCGCGGGCGTAATCACTATCGGGCAGAAAGACTTCACGGGCTTCTGCTGAGATAGCCTCTTCGCGTACCGGGCGTAGATAAGCATCTGCCCATACCGCTTGGCCTTGATCGGAAAGTACGAAATCAAGCACTTGGTGGCCGTTTTCCGGGTTAGGGCTATCTTTCACCAAGCTCATGACGTAGGGCACAACGACACTGCCTTCTTCAGGAATCACAAAGTCGATGTTGGCGCCATCGCTATAGCGGGCACGGTAAGCGTTGAAGTCGTAATCCAGCAGAATCGGAATTTCACCGGAAAGTACGCGGGCGTAGCTGGTTTGTTTTGGAACGATGGGGGCGTTATCGGCGAGCTGGTTGAAGTAATCAATGGCGGGGGTGAAGTCGTTAAGATCGCCACCCATCGCCAGGTTAACCGCGGTTGCCCCCACGTAACCAACAAAAGCGCTGGCGGGATCAAGATAGCCCACCATGCCCCGGTACTCAGGTTTGAGCAGGTCTTCCCAAGAGGTAGGAACGGGGGCGCCATCCAAGGCATCAACGTTGACCATAAAGCCAAGCGTGCCTGAGTGAATGGCAAACCAGTTACCGTCAGGGTCTTTAAGGCCCTCAGGTATTTCATCCCAATGGGCTGGCTGGTAAGGCTCAACGACGTCGGCTTCCATCGCCTGGATACCAAACGTCACTCCGTAGTAGACCACATCAGCAACAGGGCTATTGGCTTCTGCCACTAGCTGTGCCAGTGACTGGCCGGAGTTTTTATTATCTTGTGGCACCCTGATGCCGGTTTCCTGCTCAATCAGGCGTAGCTGTGTGCCCCAGTCCGCCCACTCGGGCGGGCAGTTGTAGCAAATAGCATTATCACTGTTTTGAGCCATCACGCTGCTTGAAGCGCTGATCAGCGTAGTGGCCAATAGCGCTTGATATAGATGCTTAACGTTCATGTGATACTCCTCGATGAAATACCTGGTGGGGTCTTTCTGGTTGTCGGAGCTCCGACACTTTCGCCCTTTCGTAATACATAGGGCAGGGGTGTAAGAACGGGTCTTTCACCCCGAATCATGTTCAACATCGTGTGAATGGCTGCACGACCAATATCCGCACGGGGTTGCTCAATGGTGCAAAGCGAGGGATAGAGATATTTTCCCAGGGCAATGCCGTCAAACCCCATAATGGATAGATCGCTAGGTACCGAAAGCCCGGCTCGTTGAAGTTCGCCTATCAAACTGATGGCGAGTAGATCATTGGTACAAATCAGCGCACTGAGTCCATCGGTGCCATGTAAATGCGGCGCTAGACTTTTCAGGTCTGCTTGGGTGTGACGGGGCATTTCAATGAGTGGATATGGGGGTAGCCCAGCTGTCTGCATGGCAAGGCGATAGCCTTCATAACGATGTTGCGCACGGTCGGATTGCAGTAATGGGCCGGCGACCATACCAATTTGCTGGTGACCCAGCGAAATAAGGTAGTGGGTGGCGGCTTCGCTAGCGGCGTGATTATCAACGCCGACAGAGGGAAAACCGCTTTTGCCGGGAGGGTTATAAACAAGCAGGCAGGGCGTAGTTTCTTGACGTAGCTGAGTAAGCACGGTGCTTTTATCAGCTTCAGCCACGGTTAGCACCAAGCCATCAACTCGCTGACGTAACATCTCTTCGACAATGTCGTTCTCGCGACTGGCATCGTATTCACTCGTCGTAACAATAAGTGAATACTCGCAGGCCCGAGCGGCTACTTCCATGGCTTGAAGCTGTTCCGCAAATACCGGGTTATCAAGACTAGGTACCATGACGCCAATCATTTGCGTTGCTTGTAAGCGCAACTGCTGAGCCACTTTGTTAGGCCTAAATGCAAGCTGTTGAGCTGCATGGAAGACCTTTTCCCGCGTTGTGTCGCGTACTAAATCAGGGGTTGAAAAAGCGCGTGCGGCCGTTGCTCGAGAGACGCCGGCGAGTTTCGCCACGCTGAGTAAATCTGCCATGCCAGCACCTGTTATTGGTGAAATGAGATCGATCTCATTGGTTGGGTGTCAGCCTAGCGAGGGACTGTTACGAACTGATGTCGAGGAGATGTAAATTTGGCAAGAATTTGATGGCAGTTTTACCATCAGTAGGATGTTGTCTGGTTAGCAAGGTAGAAATATTTTAGTTTTTTTATTACTAACCAGATTGTGAGTGGTGACTTGAAGGAGTAAAAACGATCAGATCAATGCCCAAACACTGACCAGCCGGTGCGTTGAGCAAACATTTCAAGTGCTTTCGTGCCCAGCAGACTATTGCCATATTCATCCAGGCCTGGTGACCAGACAGCAATGGCGCCTTGGCCTGGGGCGATTGCCAGGATGCCGCCACCGACGCCACTTTTTCCTGGTAGCCCCACCCGAAAAGCAAATTCACCTGAGGCGTCGTAATGCCCGCACATCATCATCAACGAGTTAATACGCCGAGCCCGTTGAGGGGAGACGACGCGAATGTTGCTGGGCTGGTTAACGCCATCAGACGCCAAAAATAGCCCTGCGTGAGCAAGCTGTTGGCAGCTCATGGCAATGGCGCACTGGTGAAAATAGGTGCCCAGAACTTTATCGACATCGTGGCGCAGGCGGCCAAATGCTTTCATAAAGTGGGCAAGCGAGGCGTTGCGGTCACGGTGCGCCATTTCAGAAGCAGCGACAGTATGGTCAAAGCAGATGCTGTCGTCGTCCGCGATATAGCGCACAAAGCTTAGCAGTTCGGCAAGCGTTTCCTTGGGTTCATGACCCATCATGATGGCGTCAACGACCGCTATCGCCCCGGCATTAATAAATGGATTCCGCGGTTTGCCCCCTTCGTGCTCAAGTTGAACGATAGAGTTAAACGGGTCACCCGATGGCTCACGGCCTACATTGGACCAAAGCGCATCGCCCATTTTTCCCAACGCAATCGTCAGCGTAAACACTTTCGAAATACTCTGAATCGAGAAAGGAGTGGTGGCACAACCGGCTGAGTAGCGTGCGCCTTCCACTGTAGCAAGTGAAATGGCAAATTTTTGGGGGTCCGCATGAGCAAGCTCAGGGATATAGTCGGCCACCTTACCACGCTCGGTTTCGGCGGCCATTGCCCTTGCGATCTCATTGAGTAAATCTTGCATTTATAGCCGTTAATTTTGGGTAAAAGAGGGCTGCCAAAATACCCGAAAACGGCGGCAATGTCTGCCAGAAGCCTATCGCTAGTAGGCCAGTGAAGAGCCTTGAGCAGTTAGATGGTTATTCTTCTTTATTGTACGAAATAGTGAAATAAGCAAACAATCGGTAAAGATCCCATTTTTTTAGTTTTACGATGGTAAAAGCATTTGCCGTTTCCTTTAATTATTACTCATAAAATTATTTTATTTTAACAAAGGTTTGAAAGGCTAAAGATTTAAAGCGTTTCGCTTGCGGTGCGTTAAGGGGCATCTAGACTTGGCTCTCATGGACGATTTAAAAGGAGAGCGCTAATGGCAAAGGAAACCGTCACCGATTCACTGCCCACGGCATCGTTTAGCGAAACAGTATCGTTCTTGTTTAAGGTCATGGCGCCCAATATTGCCAAGGGCGTCATTATTCGCCGCCCAGGCGTTATGCACGTTGCTGAGCGATGGGCACTGGACAAGCGCTCCATTAAACAAGTACAGGCGTTTAATAATAAATATGGAAAGGGCCCGCTACTTTTTAAAACACCGTTCAAACCCATGGCATTGATATTAGACCCGGATGATGCAACCCGGGTAATAGAGGAAACGCCCGAGCCCTTCGCCACGGCTGAATCAGCAAAAAAGAGCGCACTTGCCCATTTTGAACCGGATGTAGCGTTGATCTCAAAGGGTAAGGCCCGCGAAGAGCGGCGGCGGTTAAATGAAGACGTTTTAGAAAGCGGTTGTCCGATGCACCGTTTTTCTGATCACTTTACCCAAGTGGCTGAGCAGGAGGTAAACGCACTCTTAAAGGCCGTTTATCATCATAATAATAAGCTGGACTGGCCCTTGTTTTTTGATGCCTGGAACCGTGTCGTGCGTCGCGTGGTGTTGGGGGATGCTGCTCGGGATGATTACCCGCTCACCCAAGAACTTATTCAACTGCGTAAGGCTGCTAATTGGGGATTCATGCGTCCCAAGCGCAAGCGGTTACGGCAAAAATTTCATAATCGTTTAGCGCACTATGTCGATCAGTCTGAAACCAATAGCCTGGCGGCGAAGGTGTCCCATTACGCCATCGGGAGCCAGGCAAAACCTGTGGGCCAGATGCCTCAGTGGCTATTTGCGTTTGAGCCTGCCGGTATGGCGACGTTTCGAGCGTTGGCGCTGCTATGCGCCCATCCGGCTCAGGCTGAACGGGCTCAGCGTGAAATTAACCTCTCCCCACCGCCAGACAACCCCTTTTTACAAGCCTGTGTGCTGGAAGCCTTGCGGTTGTGGCCAACAACGCCCCTTATTCTGCGCGAAACAACAGAGCGAACATGCTGGTCGCAAGGCGAAATGCCTACCAATACCACGCTGCTTATCCATGCGCCCTATTTTCACCGTGATGACTGCACATTGGACATCGCCAACCGCTTTGCGCCCGATATTTGGCTAAACCCTGAGCAACTTAAACACTGGCCACTGCTGCCTTTTAGCGGAGGGCCGGGTATTTGTCCCGGAAGAAATATCGTCCTGCTGGTGACCAGTGCGGTACTGGCCGCGCTGATGAACAACCACACGTTTACGTTAAACCCGCCCGACAGGCTCACAGAAGATGAGCCCATGCCGGCGTTATTAAGCAACTTCCATCTCTGTTTTCAGGTTAAACAATCAGATGCTTTATCACGCCAGGAGGGCTGAGGGCGTGTAAAGCGCTTGTTTGTATCGCTAAGCCTGCTGGGGGCGCCGTCGCAAGGGTGGTCTTCTTTGCCCTTGATGTGCGTTGCATCCTTGTAGAGTGCTCGCTACAGTTCGGCCTTTGCTGGGCTAACTGAACGTATGGAGCATGTCGCATGGCCACCTTAATGATTCAAGGCACCACGTCAGATGCAGGTAAGAGCACCGTGGTCGCCGGGCTATGCCGAGTACTTAAACGTCGAGGCTTTCGTGTGGCTCCTTTCAAGCCTCAAAACATGGCATTGAACAGTGCCGTAACTGAAGATGGCGGAGAAATCGGCCGCTCTACCGCTCTACAGGCACAGGCCGCTGGCGTTGCGCCTCATAGCGATATGAACCCCGTGCTGCTTAAGCCGGAATCGGATCGTGGCGCCCAGATAATTTTGCGCGGCAAGGTGTACGGCCATATGGGGGCGCTGGATTACCACGCCTTTAAGCGGACTGCTCAGGAAAGTGTCATGGCCGCCTGGCATGCATTGCAGCGCCGTTATGATGTCATTATTGCCGAAGGGGCGGGCAGCCCTGCCGAAATTAATCTGCGAAAGGGAGATATCGCAAATATGGGGTTTGCGGAGGCGGCAGATTGCCCCGTATTACTGGTCGGCGATATTGATCGAGGGGGCGTATTTGCCCAGTTGGTAGGCACGCTTGAGTTGCTAAGTAAAAGTGAGCAGGCGCGTACCAAGGGATTTATCGTTAATCGTTTTCGCGGCGACATTGGCCTGCTGAATCCTGGGCTTGAGTGGTTGACCCAGCGGACAGGTAAACCTGTGTTCGGCACCTTGCCGTATCTGCAGGGATTATTACTGGATGCTGAGGATAGCGTAGGCCTCACCCAAAAAACAGCGCAGGTAGCGCCATTAACTATTGTTGTGCCGGCGCTTCCACGTATCAGTAACCATACCGACTTTGACCCGCTGCGCCTTCACCCTCACGTGGCATTGCATTTTATTGGACCGGACCAACCGATTCCCGCGGCGGATGTCATCATATTGCCGGGCAGCAAGAGTACTGCCCACGATCTGGCGTGGCTAAAGCGCCAAGGATGGGAGGTGGCCATTAAACGCCACCTTCGCTATGGCGGTAAGGTGTTGGGTATTTGCGGTGGTTTTCAGATGCTGGGCGAGTGGGTAGAAGACGCAGAGGGCCTTGAAGGCCCACCAGCGCGCGTTGCGGGGCTTGGGTTATTGTCGCTTACCACGCAGATGGTCTCGGGCAAGCAGTTGCGTAACGTTGTGGGTCAGCTGCTACCTGAAGGGGCCAGTGCCACCGGTTATGAGATCCATAATGGGGTTAGCGAGGGCGCGGCGCTGGCGAACCCGCTATTTGATTTGGAAAACCGTCACGAAGGGGCTGTTAGTGACGATGGACAAATAATGGGTACCTATCTGCACGGCTTGTTTGACCATCCTGATGCGTGCCAAGCGCTCTTGAAGCGCTTTGGGCTGACCGAAGTAGGCCAAGTGGATTACCTGGCCCATCGCGAAAAAGAGCTAGAGCGTTTAGCGGATTCGCTGGAGGCGCATTTGGAGATAGAGGCAATTATTAAGCTTATCCAGCAAGCTTAATGGTCTGATAGCAAGCGGCGCTGGTCGTTTGCCTTGCAGTTGTGTCTTTGCTGATGCTGTCATAAGGATAAATTCTGGCTGGTATGCCGCGTCGGTATCCTCTAACCTTGCGGCGTTAACGTAGCTGATACTGGTCGCAACAGCGTAAAAGAGAGCGTCATGAAGGTAGTTCAGATTAAAGAAGCGGGGCAGCGAGATGCCTGTTTAGCGCAACTGTGCGCTAGCGTTTATGGTCAGCAGGCAGGATTAACCCCGCTGGTGGTGTTTGCCGGTACGCGCAAGGTGCTGTTTACCCAGGAAATAGCCCGTTTGGTTGCGGGTGTAGATGGTGCTGGTAAGCCGTTGGCGCTGGCGCTGTTGGTATTGGATGAGGCGGGCGAAGGCATGACGATTACTCACGCCTGCGAGTTTGAGCAAGGCGCCAAGCAGCGGCTTATCAGCGAATTGGCGCTTAAAGCGCCGCTGCGCGTTGAGGTAGATAATGCGGAGCAGGAGGCGGTTTATCAGGCGAGTGGTATCAAGCGCTGGTTTGATGGCGCTGACAGCAAACGCATTGGCTTAAGCGGCCGCCATCCGGCCAGTAATGCAGGAGAGCTGGCCGCGACCGTTGTGTTGGATGAGGCGCTCATTTTACGACGCTTTAAGCACGACCCAAAAGCATTTGAAAGCGCCAAACAGGACTTTCTAAACGGCTTGAACCAGTTTCCCGCAACGCTCTGAGCATGCTTATCCTGTGAGCTGGCCGAGGCTACTTTTTGGCCAGCTCGCGCATGGCGCTTTCCAGCCCTTCCAGTGTCATGGGGTACATGCGGTCCTCAATAATGTCACGAATCAACTGCGTGGAATACGTGTACTCCCAAGCGCGAGGTGGCATGGGGTTAAGCCATGCCAAGTGGGGAAAGGTCTCGCAGACGCGTTTCAGCCATGTGCCGCCGGGCTCTTCATTAAAATGCTCGACACTGCCACCTCGGTGAGTAATCTCATAAGGTGACATGGCCGCATCGCCTACGATGACTACCTGATAATCCGCGCCGTAAGTGTGGAGCACGTCCATGGTGGGGATGCGCTCGCTGCCGCGTCTTGAATTATGTCGCCAGACCCCTTCGTATAAACAGTTATGAAAGTAGTAGTGTTCAAGATGCTTGAATTCAGATCGGGCAGCCGAAAACAGCTCCTCACAAACACGAATGTGGTCATCCATGGAGCCGCCTACATCCAGAAACAGCAGCACCTTAACGGCGTTGTGGCGCTCGGGGCGCATCTGAACGTTTAGTAAGCCCCCATCGCGCGCTGTTTCACGAATAGTACTGTCGACATCGAACTCTTCCAAAGCACCCAGGCGGGCGAACTTGCGTAGTCGGCGCAGCGCCATTTTGATATTGCGGGTACCCAGCTCCAGCGAATCGTCATAGTCGCGAAAGCGCCGTTCATCCCAGACCTTTGTTGCGCGGCGATGGCGTGAGCCTTCCTGGCCGATACGAATGCCTTCAGGGTTATAGCCATAGGCGCCAAATGGGCTAGTGCCGCCTGTGCCAATCCACTTGTTACCGCCTGCATGGCGCTCTTTTTGCTCCTCCAGGCGTTTTTTAAAGGCTTCGATCAGCGCTTCCAGGCCGCCTAGCGATTCAATGTTGGCTTTCTCTTCATCCGACAGTTGCTTTTCGAATTCCCGGCGCAGCCAGTCATCGGGAATCAACGCCTCAATGGCGGCATCCATGTCTTCAAGGCCTTTAAACCAGGCAGCAAACGCACGATCAAAACGGTCAAAGTGGCGTTCGTCTTTTACCATTACCGTGCGAGTGACTTGGTAAAATGCTTCCATATCGGCGAATACGACGCCACGTTCAACCACCGCGTGCAGGTCCAATAACTCACGCAGCGAAACAGGCACGCCTGCACGCTTTAATGCTTCGAACAGACCAATAAACATGGCTTAACGACCTGTGCCTTTCTGACGGCGTAACATAAACGCCAGGCGTTCAAGCAGCTGGGTATCCTGCTCGTTTTTAACCAGTGCGCCGGCCATGGGCGGCAGCGCCTTGGCTGGGTCGCGGTTGTAGAGCGCTTCCTGGGCAATTTCATCCGCCATTAGCAGCTTAAGCCAATCAACCAGTTCAGAGGTTGAAGGTTTCTTCTTAAGGCCGGGCGCATCACGTAGTTCGAAAAATACGTTCAGCGCTTCGCCGACCAGCCGCGGTGCAATATCCGGAAAGTGCACATCCACTATCGCCTGCAGAGTGGCTCGGTCGGGAAATTCAATGTAATGAAAAAAGCAGCGGCGCAGAAATGCATCGGGTAGCTCTTTTTCATTATTGGACGTGATGATAATAATGGGGCGTTGATTGGCTCGGATCGTTTCACCGGTCTCGTAAACGTGGAATTCCATGCGATCCAGTTCCTGGAGCAAGTCGTTCGGAAACTCGATATCGGCCTTGTCTATCTCGTCGATCAAAAGCACGACACGTTCATCGGCCGTAAAGGCTTCCCACAGTTTGCCGGGCTTTATGTAGTTGGCTACGTTCTCCACGCCTTCGACACCTAGCTGAGAATCGCGCAGCCGGCTAACCGCATCGTACTCATAAAGCCCTTGGGCGGCCTTGGTACTGGATTTAATATGCCAGGTAATTAGCTGAGTGCCCAGTGACTCGGCCAGCTCTTCCGCGAGCAGGGTTTTACCGGTGCCAGGCTCGCCCTTAATCAGCAACGGCCGTTCAAGAATAATCGCTGCGTTAACCGCTTGCTTTAGTGCATCAGTGGCAATGTAGGAAGAAGTAGAGTCAAACGCCATGAAGAGTGCCTCGACGGGTCGAAAACGTATTCAAACAAGTGTACGTGAGGGTAGGTGTCGGGGCCAACAGCCAATTCCGATGGCGTTAAATAGAAGCACCAAGACTCAATGGATACGCACGGTACCTTTATGGGGCAAAACTACCTAAGCACGAACAGGGTTGGTGCACTTTCTTCGCATGAGATATTGAGGTAGGCGAGTTGAGTACGGGCGCTTTGTATATGTATTTGTATTTTAATAGCTTTTAGGATAATGGCACGCAGTTCGCTATATCGTAAGTACGAAGCAAATGAACAGCATCACTAGCCACATTGGATGCTCTTCCTTCTTTGCTATATCGCCACGGTAATGACCGTTTTGCGATACACCGTGTGAGCTGGCGTGCTCCACTTGGGTCCCCTTCGGGGGGCTTTTTTTATGTGTGAAGAAAAAGAGCTAACATTTTCAACATATAACAAGAATGTCACAAAAAATTTGGAAACACTGTTCGATTGGTATATATTGTATAGGTAAGCCGGTTGGTCGGCACCAATCCCAAGCTAAAATGCATAGAGGGTGAACCTAATGAGCAATATGAAATTAATTTCAGCCGCTGTGGTAACTGCTGGCTTAGCACTGGCTAGCCAGGCTGCCTTAGCGTACAACGCTGGCGATGCATTTGTTCGTGGTGGCGTCGCTCAAACCGATACAGGATCAGGCAACGGTAATATCAATGGAGAGTCACTGAACGTTCAAAGCGAGACAGGCTTCACGTTCGGCGCTGGTTATCTATTTACTGATAAAGTGGGTGTTGAGCTTAATAGTTCTGAAAAGTTTGAACATCAGCTCAATGCGGCATCACAAGACCTGGGAAGCATTGACCGCTTACCCGTAAATCTATTGGTAAATTACTACCCCATGGGTGGGCTGGATTCACGTGTTCAGCCGTACGTTGGCGCCGGGCTTAACTACACACGCTTCTCGGGTGGTCCTGACAATATTGACGTACGCAGAAGCTATGGCGCTATCGGCCAAGCCGGTGTGGATTTAGCAGTCACCCAGAACGTGTTACTGAATGGCTACGTAAGCTATGCGGATGTGGATGGCGAGATCAAACGTGATGGCGAGCATATCGGTAAAGTCGATATGGACCCGGTCACCATCGGCGGTGGCGTGACGTTCCGTTTCTAAGGCATAAGCCAGCTTTAAAATATCATCTAACACCCGGCCGTGCGCCGGGTGTTTTTGTTACGGCTTAACAACAGGTTCTGCTACGGGCCTTATGGGGTCAGATTATCGTAACCATTTTCAGTGACCACTACGTTATCCTCGATACGAATACCACCGCAGGACATTAACTGATCCACCAGCGTCCAGTTAATTGGAAGCGATGTGTCGCGCAACGGGTTTAGGAGCATCGGAATAAAGTAGAGTCCTGGCTCAACGGTTACCACCATGCCGGGTTTCAAAATACGCGTTAAGCGCAGGGCGGGATGTTCGCTTGGGGCGGGGGCCGCTGAGCCATCAGGGTGACGTAAACCGGCTACGTCATGCACTTGAAGCCCCAGGGAGTGACCTAAACCGTGTGGGCAGAAGGCGCGAGTGACTCCTTCGCTTACCGCTTGCTCGACGGTGCCTTTAAATATGTCATGGGCAACGAGGACGCTTCCCAGGGCTTGGTGCATTTGCTGGTGTAGCTCAACAAAAGAGGTATCCGGTTCGATGCGACTAATAATGTCATCTTTTAGGTGATGTAGTGCCGTTACCAGTTCTTCAAAAATCGCGGGGGCATCAGGCCCTGCGTGGGTGCGGGTGATATCTGCGCAGTACCCTCTAAAGCGTCGCCCGGCATCTACTAACAAGCTGTAGCGCTGGCTGGGTGGTGTTATATCGTAATGTTGGTAGTGCAGGACGCCTGCATGTCCATTCAAACCAATAATATTCTGGTAGGGAACGTTAGATTCGCGCTGTCGGCTAGCCGCTAGGTAGGCCAGTTGTATATCGAGCTCGCCTGAAGCGCCAATAAAGGCGGCTTGGGCGGCCTCGTGACCTGCCATTGCAAGGTGATTGGCTTCTCGTAGACAGGCAACTTCGTAAGGTGTTTTGAACATGCGAAGTTCATCAAGCGCTCGCACAACCTCATCAGGGGCTGTTTCAGCGTTCAACGCTTGCTGAATATCGGGCGCCGTGCTTGCTATATCGCCTATGACAACGCTGCGGCCCTCTAAATGAGGTGCGCGTGCGTGGGCACACTGATGTACATCAATGACGGATAGCCAGGGCTCATCGGGTAGCAGAGTAGGCTGATGCCAAAAATCAGCGGGCGCATGCAGATAAAACTGCGGTTTTTTACCAGGCTCAATGACTAGCCAGCTGTGCTGAATATCCGCAAGGCCTACCCAGTGCATAAAATGGCCATAGGTTTGGAAAGAGGAGGCATGATCGTCAGCAAAATGATGGCTAGCGTGGCCGCTATAAATCACCAGACTGTCAAAGCCGTACTTTGCTAACACCTGCTCATAGGCGTGCTGTAAATGAACGATATGATCAAGCTGCAGGTTAAAAAGCGTTGTTGACATGAAAATCTATCCTGTTAACTACGTGACGGGGCGAGTTCGCTCCAGAGTTTGTCTAGCTCTGCATGGTGCTGATGCTGATGGCGGTATAAGCGCAGTTCCATGGGCACATCCCAGCGGCTATCGCCTGCTCTGACGAGGGTGCCTTGGGCGAGCTCCTGTGAAACGTTGCGTTCTGGCAGCCAGCTCATGCCATATCCCAGCAGTACCAGCTCTTTTATACCTGCCGCGTATAGATTTTCACTTTGTGCCACCAGGTGGGTGCTTTGAGGTAATCTGGCCAAGTGTGCCTTTATCGCAGAGCCCAGCAGGCCTCGCTTGGGGTAGGCAAGCCAAGGCGAGGGCTGTTGGCGTGTGCCTGGCAAAACGGTACAAGGCTCGCCTTGAGGGGCAAGGCCTGTCACGGGAATTAGCCGCTCATGGCCGATCACCCGATAGGTGCAAGCGCTTGTATCGATATCCAGGTCGCATCGCCCGACAGGCCAGTAACAGATAGCCAGGTCGCACTCTGCGCGCATTAACGCTTGAAAATAGTCGTGAGCAATCCACCCGGTAGCGCGCAGGTAGGGCTGTACATGGTCCTGCCAGCCGGTAGATGCTAGCCATTCAGGCAGAAAATTCCCCAGCAGGCTTTGCGGGGCGGCCACCATAATGCGCCGCTGTTGACCGGCATTAATCTCGCGCAATCGGTCACGCGTTAAACGAACGCGCTCCGTTACCTGTTCGCATAAGGTGAGGAACTCCTCACCGGCGGGGGTTAACGAAAGCGGTAGCGTTTGGCGATTAATGAGCGTAATGCCCATCTCTTCTTCCAACAGTTTAATCCGTCTAGAGAAGGTCGGCTGGGTTACGTTTTGATCATCGGCGGCACGTGAAAAGTGCCGAGTCCTGGCCAGGGCAATAAAGTCTTCTAGCCAGCGAATTTCCATGCTTTACCTCGCAGTGAGATGGCGTGACTGGCCAGTAAATGCCTACGCTTCATAGGCGGCCTTCCTCAACAGCGTGGCAGGCTACACGCGTGCCGTCATCCTGCATTTTTAATTGCGGGATTTCTTGAATGCAGCGCGCATTGGCATACGGGCAGCGACCATGAAAAACACAGCCGCTCGGTAAGTTAACCGGCGTTGGCACCTCACCTTTAAGGCGAATATGCTGCGGCCGGTCATCTTCAAGGCGCGGAATAGATGAAAGGAGTGCTTGGGTGTAAGGGTGGCGGGGCTTGGCGAACAGAGTCGAGGTCGTGGCTATTTCGCACACGGTGCCCAGATACATCACGGCAACCCGCGTACCAAAATGCTCCACTACCGCAAGGTCATGGGTGATAAACAGGTAGGTCAAATTGCGCGCGTGCTGGGCTTCCATCAACAGGTTCAGCACCTGTGCCTGAATAGAGACATCCAGCGCTGAAATGGGCTCATCGGCAACAATAAACTCAGGGTCCACTGCCAGCGCTCGCGCAATGGCAATACGTTGACGCTGGCCGCCGGAGAATTCATGACCAAAACGCTTACCCCAGTCTGGGTCAATGCCCACCGAGCTCATTACTTCTTCGACCTTATCGGCGATCTGCTGGCGGTTCCATGCGGGGTGGTGCAAGCGCAGTGGCTCTTCCAGTGTTTGCTGGATGGTCATCCGGGGATTAAGCGACGCGTAAGGGTTCTGGAAAATCATCTGCATGCGCTTGCGATACGGCAGCAATTGGCGCGAGCTTAAATGGTCAATGCGCTGACCATCATAGTGAATCTCGCCTTCAGATGGCGTAATGAGCCCCATGACTGTACGGGCAACGGTCGATTTACCGCAGCTGGATTCGCCAACCACACAGAGTGCCTCGCCACGCATTATCTCCAGGTTCACGCCATTAATAGCGTGTACGTGTTCCTGGTGACGAACGAGCTTGCCGCCTTTAAATCGCAATTGGTCAAGAAAATCGCCTGATAGCGAAAACCGCTTTTTGAGATCGCGGATTTGCAGAAGTGTCTGGGCTTCTTCGACGTTTTCAGCGGGGATGTGATGCTCTGCCATCGCACTTGCCTGCGTACTCATTGGCTTTCCTCCTTTAAACGACGATCTTCCAGCAGTTCAGCCACCATATGGCAAGCTACCTGGCAGTTGCCCGCTTGTACAAATCCGGGCACTTGCTCAATACAAGCGGGGCGGGTTTGCCCATCGGCGCGCTTAATAAAGTCGCAGCGCGGGTGAAAGGCGCAGCCGCTGGGGAGATTGGAAAGCGAAGGCATGCTGCCACGGATCTGATTCAGTCTTTCACCAGGTGTTGCCATCTGGGGCAGGGCATTAATCAGCCCTTGGGTGTAAGGATGCTGCGGGTCATTAATGATCTCACGCGTAGGGCCTTGCTCAATCACGCGGCCGGCATACATGACCAGCATGCGTTGAGTGACCTGACTCACGACGCCAAGGTCGTGAGTAATCAAAATAAGCCCAACATTGTGCTGTTCGCAGAGATCCAGCAGTAGCGCCATGATTTCTGCCTGAATGGTAACATCCAGTGCCGTTGTCGGCTCATCGGCAATAATGATGTCCGGGTCAAGCAGCAACGCAATAGCAATAATAATGCGCTGCCGCATGCCGCCGGAAAGTTCATGAGGGTATTGCTCCAGACGCTTTTCCGGTGAGGGAATTTGCACCTGGCGTAATTTATCCAGTGCAATGGCGCGGGACTCTTTAGAGGAAATTCGTCGGTGAGCTTTTAGACACTCCACCATTTGAGCGCCAATCGATAACACTGGGTTCAGCGTCATCATTGGGTCCTGGAAGATCATTGAGATTCGGTTGCCACGTATTTTACGCAGCCCGCGCTCCGACATGGTATTCAGCGTTTGTCCTTCAAACGTAATACTGCCACCGGCAATAAATCCGGGCTTGGCAATCAGGTTAAGCAGCGAAAACGCCGCAACCGATTTGCCAGCACCAGACTCGCCTACAATGCCTAAACGTTCACCGCGCTCTAGCGTAAAGCTAACGTCACGCAGTGCACGTACTTCGCCTTGGCGCAGGCCAAACCGTACATCCAGTTGGGAAACTTCAAGTAATGCCATGGTGCCCTCAGCCTTTATAGAGTCGTGGGTTCATGACATCGCGCAGCCAGTCGCCCAATAGATTGATAGACAGCACCAGCACTACCAGTACCGCACCGGGAATTAGCGTGATCCACCAGGAGCCTGATTGAATGTAGTCAAAGCCTGCCTTGATTAACGAACCAAGCGATGGGTGGGTCTCGGGCATCCCCAGGCCCAAAAACGACAGCGCCGCTTCAGAAATAATGGCGTTGGCAATTTGCACGGTAGAAATAACGAAAATAGGCGATAACGTATTAGGCAGCACATGGCGGAACATGATCCGTTTGCTGCGGAGTCCCATTACTCGTGCAGCGTCTACGTACTCCTTGTTTTTCTCGGCAAGTACGGAAGCGCGCACGGTACGGGCGTATTGTGGCCACTCGGCCAAGCCAATAATCAGTACCAGCATCAGTACCGCGTATTGACTATAAAATGAGCTACCCAGGGTGGCCTTCACCACAGCACCGACCACGATAGCCACCATCAAGGTGGAAAATGACAGCTGAATATCCGCCAGACGCATAAAAAAAGCATCCACACGGCCGCCCAAATAGCCTGCCATTAGGCCAAACGTTACGCCTAAAAGTGCCTGCAAGATCACCGCACCAAAGCCGATCAAAAGCGATACCCGCGTACCGTACAAAATAATCGACCAAAGGTCTCGGCCCTGGGCATCGGTGCCCAGCGAGTAGCGTTCGTCCGCTCCGTCGACCCAGAACGGTGGCAATTCGGAGGCCATAATATCGATCTGACGCAAATCGTAGGGATCGGTAGGTGCAATAAGAGGCGCGGCAAAGGCAGCCACTACCAGGCAGATAAATACCGCCAGGCAGAGCTGTGCCGTGCGGTCACTCTTGAAGCTGTACCATAAATAGGAGTCGCGAAAGCGTTGGAAATGGCTGGGCGATTTGCTCTTGGGCACGCTCTTTGTTGTCATCGTCATGCGGGTTTACCCGTCAGTTTTACGGTGGGGTTCACAAAGCCGTAAATCAAATCCACGATGGTGTTGGTCACCACGAAAATGACACCGACAATCATTAGATAGGCCACGATTAGCGGGATATCAGCCCGGTTGATCGCGTCCAAAAACATCAGGCCCATGCCCGGCCACTGGAACACGGTTTCGGTCAGAATGGTGTAAGCCACCATCGTGCCGATTTGAACACCGCCTACGGTGATCACCGGTAGCATGGTGTTTTTAAGCGCGTGGACAAAATAGACGCGGCGCATTGAAATGCCCTTGGCGCGGGCATACTTGACGTATTCAGACTGCAGTACTTCCATCATTTCAGCGCGGATCAAGCGAATAAACAGCGGCAGCATGATAGAGGCGAGTGAAATGGCGGGCAGCACTAGGTGTTGCAGGCCGCTCCAGGTGGCCAGGTTGGTATCCCAATAGCCAAACACGTGCACTAGGTCATAACCGCGCCCAAACGAGGGCATATTACCTTGAGTGGATAGCGCACTGTTTAACCAGGCCCCCCACGCGGTCCCTTCGGGGAAAATTGAGACGGTAATGCCGATAGCAAAAATTTGAATTAATACAATCGCGGTTAAGAACACCGGAATCGAAATACCGATAATCGATGCCCCCATAAAAAAACGCGAGATAATCGAGCGCGGTTTGATAGCGCTGTACACCCCGATAGGTGCCGAAAAAACCACGATAATTAAGGTGGCCGCAAAGACGAGCTCAAGCGTTGCTGGCAGGTGGCGTGCAATAACGCTGAGCGCCGGTTCGCGGTAGAAGTAGGAGTTGCCAAAATCGCCTTGTACGGCATTTTTGGCAAAGCGCACATACTGCACCATGAAAGAATCATTAAGCCCTAAGCGCTCGCGCAGGGCCTCTCGTTCACTTTCGGGGACCGATTGTCCAACCATCTGCTGTATCGGGTCACCCAGGTTATCCTGGATGGCGAAGGCCAGCACGCTGATGATGAACATCACCAATACCGCGTGCATCAGCCGCTTGATTAAAAAGGCAATCATGGCGTACGCCACCTATGTAATAGTGTTTAGCAAAGGAAGTAGAGGTCAGTGCCGTTAAACATTTCGCAATGGGTTTTGACACAACAAGCGCTTCGCCCTCCAGTTGGCTGGAGAACGAAGCATCCGTGCAGGCAATTTACAAACCGTTAGTCAAACTTAGCGGTTAATAACGAGATCGCCCAAGTAGGGGAAGTCGATGGCGTTAACGACAGGTTCAATCTCAACGCCTTCGGCAGCGGCATACGCAAGGTTCTGCCAATGCAGCGTGATAAAACCAACATCTTCATACAGCATGGCTTCTGCTTCACGCAGCATTTCATTGCGCCGCTCAAGATCGGTTACGCTGTCGGCTTCAGTGACCAGCGCGTCGATCTCTTCATTGCAGTAATTGCCATAGTTGTATTGGCCCGCACCGCTCTCTTCATCAATACAGAAGGTGAGGTACTGGAAGAAGTTGGCAGTATCTTCAGTATCCGAATGCCAGCCAAGCATGGCGATATCCGATTGACGGGTATCATATTCTGGCCAGTACTGGGCAAGCGGCATGGTGCGCAGGTTAACGTTGATATTGATACGCGATAGCATGTTCGCTACCGCTTGGGCAATTTGTGCGTCGTTGACGTAGCGATTGTTGGGCGCAATCATGTCAACGCTAAAGCCATCTTCATAACCCGCTTCCGCCATTAGCTCTTGAGCGCGGGTCAGGTCATAGCGTGGTACCAGATCCGGGTTGTGACCGGAGTAGCCTTCCGGTGAAAACTGCCCAGCAGGTGTCGCAAAGCCACGCATTAAGCGATCAGCGATGCCTTCCTGATTGATGGCAAGGTCAACGGCTTGACGAACGCGCACGTCTTTGAAGGCTTCAACTTGTTCTTCGTTAAGCTGGAAGCCGATAATACGCGTGCCCGGTACTTCGAAAAGCTCAACATCACTTGCTTCACGAACGCGCTCCAGATCATTCGGCGGCACAGCGTCAATAAAGTCGACGCCGCCCGAGAGCAAGGCTGCTACGCGCGCGGCGTTTTCCGCAATCGGCGTGAGTACAATGCTTGAGACATTGCCTTCGCTTTCAGTATCCCAATAATCTTCAAAGCGCTCAAAATCGACACGTACGCCTTGGCGACGGTCAGTAAGAACGAACGGGCCGGTACCGGAAACATTGCGTGAAGCAAACGAGTTGCCTGCTTTTACGATCTCCGCTTTATCGACGCCATTTTCGGTTTCACCAGTATAGAACTGGCTATCCATGGGAAAAATGTAGGTCGCCAGGTTGAGCAACAGCGGATAGGGGGTCGTCGTCGTGATTTCCACCGTGTAGTCATCAACCGCTTCGGCGGTAGCAATGGGCTCAAAAATGGCGCGGTAGTCAGGGCTCTCTTTTAAGCGCTCAATCGTCCATACCACGTCTTCAGCCGTCAGCTCGTTACCCGAATGAAACTTAACGCCTTCACGAAGCGTCATGCGCATATGCGTATCGTCTGTTTGTACCCATTCAGTTGCCAAGCGGGGCTCAAACTGAAAATCCTTGGTCCAGCGGACGAGAGGGTCAAACGCCAAGTGGGAGAAACGCAGCATACCGCCGGAAAGTTGTTCGTGAATATCAAGCGTTTCCGGATCGGCGGAGTAGCCAATGCGCAACGTTTCAGCGTTTGCTGTTAAAGGGAGCACTGCGCTACCCGCAACAGTTGCACCGATAATAGTGGCCAGTATCTTTTTTTTGAGCGCCATAATCGTTCCCGTCTTATTGATAATTTTATTGTTCACATTACCGTCTAAACGCTATTGGCGAGACAGCAAAGCAGACACGGTCAGCTTGTAAGCTATCCTATTAACATAGAGAGTGTTGAATGCGTCATACAATCGAAATAGTGATAGACCCTATTCAACTATTGAATGATTGGGCTTGTAGCAGTGAATAGTGGAGTGCAAGCTAGTCTAAAGTCGTAGATGAAAAATAAACGGGCGTTTGGTATCAGCCCACGAAAGCCATTAGTGACCCGCTGGAAGGCAGGCTGAAAATGATGAAATGGAATCAATGGATCATTCTGGTGTTAATCGGTTGGCTTCCATTAACCGCACAGTCTGACACTATTGACGGCATGCTGGACGGCGAGCCGCGGGAGTGGTTTGTGCTGAGCCAGGGCCGTGACTCCAATGCTTCTTTTGTAGAGGTTGGCGATCAACGCCAAATCACTATCACAGGGTTTGTCGAGCCTGACCAAAGGGACGCCTACGAAGGGTTGTCTATTAGCCTGGCGGTTGAAGACAACCAGCTTATCGATGCCCACGTGGTACAACTGATCGGTAGCACCACCGTACCGCCGCTTTACACCTCTGAAGGAGGCAGTGTTACCGTCACGTTGACGCAGCTTGAGCAGCAAGGCAGCCACATTCATATTGCTGGACGTGTCGAAGGCGTATTGGCGTTGCAAACTGCACTGGACGACGCGCCCAGCCGGGCTGAGGGAATCGACATCGATGTGCAGTTTGACGTTAATGCCTATCGAGCACGGTTCTAACAAGCACAGTTCTAATAAGCAGAACTCTAGGCCCCAAATTGCTGATGCAGCCATGCATTAATATCATCAGACTCATACAGCCACTCTTCGCGACCATCTTCATGGTGAATCTTTAAGCAAGGCACTTTGGTTTTGCCGCCGCCTTCAAGGAGGTCCTGCTTATGTGCGGGGTCATGCTGAACATCGCGCAGCTCAATGGTTAGTCCTAAGCGGGCAATTTCTTTACGCACCTTAATGCAGAAAGGGCAGGTACGGAATTGATAAAGGGCCAGGCGTTGGCAAGCCTGGTCGACGCGCGCTTGATCGGCGGGGGCACGCTCAATCGCGTTAGGCGTTGAGAGTTTTTCACTGATAAGCATGACCGGTGCCAGCACCAAACGAACACCACGGAAAAAATAGCGAATTAATACACGCATAATAAACTCCATCGCTAACCCTGGGGCATGGGTCAGCGTTCTTAGAAAAAGTACGTCATTGTAAACAGCGATGCTACGCGCCAACAGGTGGGCTTTAAACAAGCGTGCGCGCATCCTGCAATAATCGAACGCATTTGTCACTTGGCTACGCTCGCTATACGTATATTGGGGCATTTTCTAACCACCACGTGTGCTTAAACCCTTGCTTCTGGGTGAGTAAACAAGCCGAGCATGCTAGTCTTTTCAGCTATTTTAAGCTGTGTTTATTACGTTGTTCAGGGACAGAAACCATGCATCTTCATATTATCGGTATCTGCGGCACCTTTATGGGTAGTCTTGCGCTACTCGCGCGCGAGCAGGGCCATCAGGTTAGCGGGTCAGATGCAAACGTCTATCCTCCGATGAGTACTCAGCTTGCTGAAGCAGGCATTACGTTAATGGAAGGTTATCGAGCAGAGCACCTTGGTGCTTCGATTGACTTGGTGGTAGTGGGGAATGCGCTGTCACGCGGAAATCCTGAAGTAGAGGCGCTCCTTAACAGCGGTTTGCCGTATACCTCAGGAGCGCAGTGGCTTGCTGAGCATGTGTTACCAGGACGGCGAGTAATTGCTATCGCCGGTACCCATGGTAAAACCACCACCGCCAGTTTACTGGCCTGGCTATTGGAGAGCGCAGGCCAAGTACCGGGCTTTTTAATTGGCGGTGTACCGCGTAACTTTGGTGTTTCCGCGCGGCTGGGTGATCCTCAGGGGCCTTTTATTGTTGAAGCAGATGAGTACGATACGGCCTTTTTTGATAAACGCTCCAAGTTTGTACACTATCGCCCCGATATTGCTGTGCTCAATAATCTAGAGTTTGATCATGCGGATATCTTCCCGGATTTAGCTGCTATTGAACGCCAGTTCCACCATCTTGTGCGCACCGTACCCAGCCAAGGGTGCCTGTTGGTAGCCGATGAACAGCCAGCGCTAGAGCGAGTCATAGCGATGGGAGCCTGGACACCCATTAAGCACTTTGGTGAGCAGTCCCAAAGTGCGTGGCAGCTCTACCTTGAGCGCCCTGATGCCAGCCGTTTTCAGGTGATTCACCGCACAGACCGGGGCGAAGAGGATAGCGTCGTCGAGTGGTTGTTAAGCGGCGTTCACAACGCGCGAAATGCTTTGGCAGCGTTGGCGGCTGCCCACGAGTGCGGAGTTGATTTAGCCCGGGCATGCGCAGCACTAGCGCGTTTCGAAACGCCACGACGGCGCCAGGAAGTGCGTGGAGAAGTGGGGGGCGTTCAAGTTATTGACGACTTTGCCCATCACCCCACGGCGATTGCGGCGACCTTGCAAGGCTTGCGTGCCACAACGACCAAAGGGCGCTTGCTGGCGGTCATTGAGCCACGTTCCAATACCATGCGGTTAGGTGCGCTACGCGATCGACTCAACGACAGCATCGCTGATGCGGATCAGGTGTATTGGTATCAACCTGCCGGTATTGATTGGTCGATGGAGGCGCTGGTAGCTGAGCAAGGTGCTAAAGCCCATCTTTATCAGCAGATTGAAACACTGGTAGAGGCGGTTGTTCGCCATGCCGAACCACTGGATCGGATTGTGGTGATGTCCAACGGTGGCTTTGAGGGCGTACATGAACGTCTGCTAAATGCCTTAACGGCCAAGGAATTGAACACGTGAGTACAGATTCCCTGTTCAAAAAGCCGATCACCGTGGCATTAACGGGCGCTTCTGGGGCGCAGTATGGCTTGCGGCTGATAGACGTATTGGTAGAGGCAGGCCATGAAGTGTGGGTCATGATCTCCAAAGCGTCACACATGGTGATTGCCACGGAAACCGAGATTAGCCTGCCTGCTCAGCCAGAACGGCTGGCTGCTGCATTGAGAGAGCGTAGCGGCGCCGCGGCTGGCCAAATCCGCTGCTTTGGGCGAGAAGATTGGATGGCGCCTGTTGCCTCCGGGTCTGGAGCGGCCTCGGCTATGGTGGTGTGCCCATGCTCGACGGGAACGCTCTCGGCTATTGCCACTGGGGCAAGTAACAACCTGATTGAGCGGGCGGCCGATGTCGCGATTAAAGAGCGCCGAACGTTAGTGCTAGTGCCCCGAGAGAGTCCATTTTCGCCTATCCATTTGGAACATATGCTGGGGCTAAGCCGCATGGGGGTTGTCATTTTACCTGCCGCCCCCGGATTTTATCACCGCCCGCAATCCATTGATGATCTCATTGATTTTATTGTGGCACGCATTCTTAATCAGTTGGGCATTCAGCATACCTTGATGCCTCGCTGGGGCGAGGATGAAGCCGATAACATGTCTAAGGATAAGCAATGAACTGGGCCACGCTCTCTATATTTGTACCCACGTTTTTATTTGTGTCACTAACGCCGGGTATGTGCATGACGCTTGCCATGGTGCTGGGCATGACCCAAGGCGTAAAACGTACGCTGTGGATGATGATGGGAGAGCTGGTTGGCGTAGGGCTGGTCGCCGCAGCAGCAGGCGCCGGGGTAGCCGCCTTAATGCTCCGTCAGCCTGAACTCTTCACTGTGTTCAAGTGGGTGGGCGGCGCTTATTTGGCCTATTTGGGCATTATGATGTGGCGCTCTCGTGGGCGTATGGCGATACCCAGTGAACTAAATGCGGGGCCTGCCGCCGGGCGGCTAACACTTGCCATGCAAGGGTTTGTCACCGCTGTGGCTAACCCGAAGGGGTGGGCGTTTTTTATGGTACTGCTGCCCCCCTTTTTGGATAGCAGCCGCCCGCTGGGTAGCCAACTGGTTCTGCTGATTGTGGTTATTTTGTTGATCGAGTTTGCCAGCCTGTTGGTGTATGCCGTCGGCGGTAAAACGCTGCGTAAAACGCTGGGAAAAAGCGGCAATGTTCGTTTACTTAACCGCATTGCCGGCACGTTAATGATGGGCGTTGGATTATGGCTGGCGCTAGGCTAGGCCGCTTAAACCGGTGGGAAGAAAACCACGCGAAGGCTGATTAATACCAGCGAGGCCGACCCCAATAGCAGCCAAGGGCAGGGCGTTAATGGCTTTCGAGGATAGCGCTGCCAGCTTAAACGAACCAGCGCACAGATCATCAGCCCAAGCAGAGCGCCGCCGACCAGGTCACTAAACCAGTGCACGCCAATAACGAGCCGTGACAGTGCCATTGGCACCGCCAAAGCAATCGCCACCCAATAGATCCAGATACGTTTTTGGAGAGGTAGCTCCGAGGCAATAAACGCGGCGGCCAAGCCCAACACGACAACCGAGGTTGACGTATGGGCACTCGGATAAGAGAGCGAGCCGGTCAGGTAATCGGGGGTATCAGGCCGAGCACGCCCGAAAATGGCTTTACCCAGCGTGTTAAGAAGCGCTACGCCTCCCACCGCCGCTCCCCAATGCAGCAAGGCATCCCATCTTCTATAAAAAATCATCCATAGTGCCCACGGCAGCAACAGGACGGCAATGCCCAACTTGTCGCCAATCTTGGCAAATACGGCACCAATAGCGATAAGGGTGTCGCTTTGCAGCCAGCTAAAGAGCCGTTGGATATAGAGGTCGAGCGTCAATGGACCATTGTGATGCACAACCAGCAGTGTCCAACCCGAAAGGCAGGTTAAGGCAATAATAAATAGCAGCAGCGAAGCGAGAGGAACTTCGCCAGATTGGCTCATGACAAGCCAGGGGCGGCGCATAAACGGAATACGACGTGCTAAACGGGCGGTAGCAAGGTAGAGGCGTCCATGACGGCCCACCTGTGCTCGCCCCCAGGAGAACACTACCGCGAGTACCACCACGCTGGCGGCTATTATGATCAACGCAGTTTCGATGCCCGGGGGTAAATCAAGGTGTTCTTGCCATGTTCGTCCGAGCAAATAGCCTGGCAGTACATAGGCAGGTGCCCACAGTGCGGCAGATGTGATATTTGCCCATAAAAAATTACGGGGTGGCATCCGCATCATGCCCGCTATGAGCGGAATGACGGGTCTTACCGGGCCAACAAATCGGCCAATAAAGACCGAGTAAAGACCATAACGATCAAAAAATCGGGAGCCTCTGCCTAGCCATTCTGGATGTAGGGAAAGTGGCCAGCGTTGAGTGATTTGTGCATGGTGGCGATAACCAAGCCTGAAACTAATGCCGTCGCCGATCACCGCGCCTAAAAAGGCGGCCATTACTAACCACACTAGCCCGATAGACTCATGCCCCGCCAGGGAGGCCACTGCCGTAATCAGCACCACGCCGGGCACCAACAGGCCCACTAATGCTAACGATTCTGCAAGCGAAATGAGCAGCATCAGCAGAAGAAGCATGAAAGGAGAGAGCGAGAGCTGTTGAAAGGTTTCGACTAAAGACACGAGGGACTCCTGAAAGAGCGATACGCTGTCATCCGTTTGCCAGCGCATGAGCACGGGCGTGCAGGCGTTGTATATAGCGCTCGAAGCTCTCTTTATGAGGCAAACAAGCTGCAATGCGGGCTTCAAGATGACCGGTTTCAACCAATACACACTGGGAAAGTGCATGCTGTAGCCGCTCACGAACCAGCAGCGCACCGCTTTCGCTGGTGTCGGGCAGCACCAGCCAGAAGGTGGCCTCGCCAGCGCGCCCCAATATGTCATGATCACGGCAGCGACCTATCACTTCGCTACACAGTGTATCAAGTAGCGCGATTTTAGCTCGAGAGCCGAACTGCTCTTCGGCCATATCCAGCTGTGGCAGGTGAATGACCAGTACTGCCAAGCGCTTGTTAAGCATGGCAGCACGCTGAAATTCGTTGTTTAAGCGCTCCTTTAACGTTTCGTAGTTGTAGGCGCGACAGTGGCTATCATAAGGGTCAGTGGCCTGTAGTAATGCGCGGCGGCGAGCATGCTCCCATCGAGGGAGGGCCAGCAGTAAAAGCAAAATAACATAGCCGAGATAGAAGGGTGGCTCAGGTGTCGGGTGAGAGATAAACAACCAGACAAGGGGGCCAAGCACCCCCGTCAGCACCAAGGCAAGCCAAAGGGGTAAGAGTATAAAAGCAGAGGTGATGGGTAGGCCAAGCCAGATGGCTGATGCGTTAGAGATAGAAAGCGTACTTAATACCGTGAGGTAGGTGCTGCCTACCAGCAGTATTTGAGATATGTATCCCTTTAATCCCTGCCCTAAATGCATCAGTAGGGCCGCTAATAGCACCAGGGTAACAAACGCGGGTACCCATAAGCTCCGGTAGCTGCCCATTTTATAGAGCCATAACGCGTACCCCATCATTACTACCAGGCTGGTACTGTAAGTGATGATCATTAGCCGCTTGGAGAACGGATAGCTGTTCATGAGGAACCCAGCGTCTTGGGGGTATTGCAGAGGTGTTCAAGCGTTAAGGTTGAAGACTCAATATCCATTAGCGGCTCATGATGGCTCACCACATTTTCAGGAAGTGCTGCTTGGAGCTGCTTGCGACGGCGTGTGGCTTCTTGTGGCGAGCGAGAAAGCATCAAGGCGGCAAGCGTTGTGCTATTCAGGCGATAGGTGTTCTCAAAGGAGTAGGTTAGCTCACAAAGCTTTTTTGCGGTGGGCCAAAGCTGGCGCCGCTTAACCTGCAATATAAACAGCTCTGCGTAGATAGCCTCGCGCTCAGAGCGGGTTTGCTCACGAGGAAGATCGCGCAGCAACTGTTCGCCAGCCCAAAGATTAACCTTTGGGATAAGCCGCAAACGCTGGCCGATAGCCCCATTCATATCAACCAATTGGCGTGCGCTAGAAACCGCCAGCAAGCGCAGTATGCCCAATAACAGTAGTATTAGCCCCCCGGCTGGAAAGGATAATTGTGGCGCTATTAAGACGCCGCTAAGTAGTGCGGCCATGGCATTAAGTACAAGAATCCAGCGCGCCTGGGGTAGCATGAATATGGCCGCCCACGCCCAGATCAACATATCATGCTGCTCTGGTGCGCTGGCAATTAATCCCAGCAGTAATAAGCCCGGCAGCACTTGCCAGGGCAGCCCTCTGGAGTGACGATGACTAAAGTCCAGAAGCAGCGCCGTAATGCAAAGCCAGCTGACGGATAGCCAAAGTAGCAGGATGGCCATGGGCTGTGCGCCCAACGTCCAGAACGCTAGTGCAGCCGCTGCGGCGAGTAAATTGGCTCTAAGCAAGTGAATTTTGTATTTGCTTTGCATGGTGGCTTACTATTCACCTTCACGAACTCCATGTACGTTCCCCGTCGTCTAATCAGCGGTGACAGGACCAAGTGTGAAACTTAAAATGCTCATTATAACGTTTAAGTAGCGTAATATATTGCCTACTACTGGACACAATTACGACGCGCCTGACCAGATAAAATGATGGCGGCGTGCATGATGATAAAGGGAGACAGCATGAGCGTTTCAACGCCCTTACAAGATGAGGCTCAACAGCAACTCACCGCCGGTGATGTTCCCGCATACATGCAGGCGCTTGGAAAGGCAGCGCGTTCAGCCGCAAGTGAGCTACGTCGTGCTGATACCGGCATCAAAAATCGTGCCCTTGAGTCAATAGCGCAGCAGCTGATGACGGCTCGCGCGCGTATTTTAGACGCCAACGCTCAGGATATGCAGCGCGGTAAGGAAAATGGTCTGGATAGTGCGTTACTTGACCGCTTGGCGCTTGATGACGCCCGTTTTGATGCGATGATTGAAGGGCTGCGTCAAGTGGCCGCCTTGCCTGACCCGGTGGGTGAGATAGACGATATGAGTTACCGTCCCAGCGGCATCCAGGTAGGCAAAATGCGCGTGCCTTTGGGGGTCATTGGCATCATTTACGAATCACGCCCCAATGTAACGCTTGAAGCGGCCAGTTTGTGCTTAAAATCGGGCAATGCCTGCATTTTACGCGGCGGGTCAGAGGCGAGCGCGTCCAATCAAACCATTGGCGAATGCATTACGCAAGGACTGGTGGATGTGGGACTGCCTGCTAACTGCGTTCAGGTGGTGGCGACGACCGACCGTGCCGCCGTCGGCGCCTTGATCAGCATGCCTGATTACGTGGATGTCATTATCCCGCGTGGTGGGAAATCGCTGATTGAGCGAATCTCGCGTGACGCTAAAGTGCCCGTTATCAAGCACCTTGATGGTGTTTGTCACGTCTATATTGATACCACGGCGGATCCAGCTAAAGCCTTGGCTATCGCGGTCAATGCTAAAACGCACCGTTACGGCACCTGCAATACCATGGAAACACTTCTGGTTGATGCGCCGGTGGCTGATTTGCTGTTGCCAGAGCTGGCGCGGGCTTACGCAGGACATGAGGTTGAGCTACGAGGCTGTGAACGCACTCAAGCGCTGCTTCCTCAGGCCTTGGCGGCATCCGAGGAAGATTGGTACGCCGAATATCTTGCTCCGGTATTAGCGATCAAAATAGTGGATGGCGTGGAAGAGGCGATTGCGCATATTGAGCGCTATGGCTCGCACCATACCGACGCTATTGTGACCCAGGACTACTCTCTGGCGCGCCGTTTTATGGCCGAGGTGGACTCAAGCTCTGTGATTGTGAATGCCTCAACCCGCTTTGCCGATGGGTTCGAGTATGGGTTAGGTGCTGAAATTGGCATTTCGACCGATAAGCTGCATGCGCGAGGGCCGGTGGGCTTGGAAGGCCTTACCACGCGTAAATACGTTGTATTCGGCGATGGCCAGGTTCGCCAATAAGGCGTGTACGCTATGAGTTTTGCAGCGCTATGAGTGGTAGGTCGATATGAATTCAGTACCCATAAAAGCAGGCATGCTGGGAGGGACATTTGACCCTATTCACCATGGCCATTTGCGCAGTGCTTTGGAAGTGCGAGAAGCATTGGGCCTTGACCAGTTGCATATGATACCGGCGCCAAAACCACCTTTACGTGGTGCACCACAAGTGTCGGCAGAGCAACGAATGGCGTTGTTACAAGCCGGGATTGGCACTACGCCTGGGCTTTACGCGGATAACCGTGAGCTGCGCCGCGAAGGGCCATCCTACAGCGTTGATACGCTTGCTGAACTGAGGGCTGAATATGGTGAACAGGCACGTTTAGTCATGGTGATTGGGTTTGATGCCTTTTTACGCCTTCCTCAGTGGCAGCAGGTTGACACGTTGTTTTCTCTCGCTCACTTGGTAGTGATGGCCAGACCTGGCTATCAAACACCCTGGTCTGATGAATTAAGGGAACTGGTAGGGCAACGTGAAGTCGAAGGCGTGGACTCGCTGATGCAGCGCCCCAGTGGTGGCGTTTTACTGCTGTCGCTCCCTTCGATGATGGCAATTTCAGCGACCTATATTCGTCAGCGGCTTCGTGAGGGAAAAAGCGTTCGTTATTTGCTCCCGGAAGCGGTTGAAGAGGCCATTTTACATAAAGGCTTTTACCAGGACGTTGAATAGCGCTGGTAGTCACGCAAGAAGCCGTTACAATGGCCCGCTTTGCTAGCTGAATACCAGAACACCATACGAGGTTATCTGCAGGAGTCATGCACATCGATACACTGAAAAGCCTAGCGCTTGATGCGTTAGAAGACCTTAAGGCACGCGATATCACTCAACTGGACGTTTCCAGCTTAACTGAGGTTACCGACCTTATGTTGATTGCTAGTGGTACGTCTACCCGGCATGTTGCGGCACTTGCGCAAAACGTCGTAGAAAAAGCCAAGGCAGCCGGTCTTGCGCCGCGCGGTGTTGAAGGCGGTGATAATGCGGATTGGGTATTGGTCGATCTGGGTGACATTGTTGTTCATATCATGATGCCGGAAGCCCGTACACTTTATGACCTTGAACGCCTCTGGGCAGACCTGCCTAGCGATGCAAGCATGACGGATGAGGCACGCACGCTTTTTGAAGAGCGAGCCACGATGTCATGAAAATAAGGCTGTTGGCGGTAGGTACGAAAATGCCTGCTTGGGTTGAAGAGGGCATTGAAACCTACCGTAAACGGCTCCCTCGGGATTTCAGCCTTGAAATAGAAGAAATCCCGCTTGGCCAGCGCGGTAAAAATGCAGATATTGCCAAAGCGCGTGCTCAAGAGGCTCAACGCATTCGCGATAAACTGCGGGGTGATGAGTATCTGGTTGCGCTGGAAGTAAAAGGCAAACCCTGGACAACCGAACAACTGGCCCAGGAAGCGGATAGCTGGCGTATGGAGGGCCGCGATATTGTATTGCTGGTCGGTGGGCCTGATGGTCTTGAACCTTCCCTCTCTGCGATAGCCGATAAAGCGTGGTCATTGTCACCGTTAACGTTGCCGCACCCGTTAGTTCGTATCATGCTGGCCGAGCAGCTTTATCGTGCCTGGACGCTATTAGTTGGTCACCCCTACCACCGTTAACGGCTCAAAAGGTGGTGGTATTTGTTGGCTGTGTTGCGTCAATCGTCTGATTTGAGAGTCATCTGTTGCCATGCCCCAGCGCCGTGACACGCTAAAAAATTCTGAGCAAGAGTTGCGCATTTTTCGTGTCAGAACACTTCTTGCCGTTCTGGTCGTTATAACGCTTACCGGTCTGCTGGTAGG
Organism: Halomonas sp. AOP43-D1-4; assembly: GCF_052446175.1. Classification (NCBI taxonomy): domain Bacteria; kingdom Pseudomonadati; phylum Pseudomonadota; class Gammaproteobacteria; order Oceanospirillales; family Halomonadaceae; genus Halomonas; species Halomonas sp. AOP43-D1-4. The sequence goes on along the minus strand of NZ_JBQSVY010000006.1, from coordinate 132,190 downwards.
GCGTTTAGGCTACTTACAAATTGTTCAACATGAAATTTACACCACGCGGTCAGAAAAAAACCGTGTGCGTGTTGAGCCGCTGCCACCTAATCGAGGTTTGATTTATGACCGAAATGGTGTGCTGTTAGCTGAAAACCGGCCTACTTATAACCTGACGCTGGTGCGTGAGCGTGTTGATGACCTTGATGCAACGCTGGCCCTGTTAGTGGAGTTGCTGGAACTGCCAGAAGAAGATATCGAGGCCTTTAACGTACGTTCACGCCAGCGACAGCGTCCTTTCCAACCTGCGCTCTTAATGAGCGATCTGAGTGAAGCCCAAATTGCTCGGCTCGCGATTAATCGCCACCGCCTGCCAGGCGTTGAAGTCGAAGCCCAACTGCTACGTTACTATCCCGATTCAAACGTTATGGCCCATACGCTGGGCTATGTAGGGCGTATTAATGTTGATGAGCTGCAAAATTTGGATGCCGGCCGTTATGCCGGCACCCACTTTATTGGTAAAACCGGCATTGAACGCTTCTATGAAGAGGAGCTTCATGGCGAAGCAGGTCTGCGTAAAGTCGAAACCAACGCCCGAGGTCGAGTATTAAGAGAGCTGGGCCGCACCGACCCAGTGCCTGGGAAGAACATAACGCTGACAATTGATAAGTCGCTACAAACGCTTGCCTACGAGTTAATGGATGGGCGGCGTGGGTCGATCGTCGCTATTGCGCCTGCAACGGGCGAGATTCTGGCCATGGTGTCGACGCCTGGGTTTGACAGCAACCAGTTTGTGACCGGGATCGATGTTGCCTCCTATCGCGGCTTGCAGAATGACCTGGACTTACCTCTTTTTAACCGCTCTATTCGTGGTCACTATCCACCTGGCTCGACCATTAAACCCTTTTTAGCCCTCGCGGGACTGGCTGGGGGGGTTATTACCCCAGACAGCACGATTAGCGACCCAGGCTATTATCAACTGCCTAATGACTCCCGACGTTACCGGAACTGGTTGCGCTGGGGGCACGGTCGTGTGGATTTAGAGCGTTCATTAGCAGTCTCTAATAATACTTACTACTACACATTGGCCCATGATTTAGGTATCGATAATCTGCATGAACGGATGAATGGGTTCGGATTCGGGCGACGAGTCGCCTACGATGTTCAGGGTGAAAGCACTGGGCTGATGCCGTCTCGCGAATGGAAACGGGAGCGTTTTAACCAGCCGTGGTATCCCGGCGAAACCTTGTCAGTAGGTATTGGTCAAGGTTACTGGCAAGTAACGCCGTTGCAGCTGGCAAGCGCAACGGCAACGCTTGCCAACCGGGGCCACTGGGTAAAACCCCGCTTAGCTCTCCAGGTGGGCGATACGCTGCTTCGTGAAGATTTACCCGACACGCTGGACGATATTCAGCTGGAAAATGATGCCTGGTGGGACCGGGTATTTAGCGGTATGGAGAAAGTGCTCAGCGGTAGCGAAGGCACTGCACGGCGGACTGGCGTTGGCCTTGAGTATCGAATGGGCGGCAAATCGGGAACGGCTCAGGTGTTTTCTTTGGGCCAGGACCAGCGCTATAACGCCGATGAGCTTGAGGAACGCCTGAGAGATCACGCCTTGTTTGTAGCGTTTGCGCCGGTTGATTCCCCCCAAATTGCCGTGTCGGTTATCGTTGAAAATGCGGGCGGCGGCAGTACCCATGCAGCGCATTTGGCGCGCGCCATGACCGATGCATGGCTTTTAAAAGATGAAGCGCCTGACGCAGATGATGTACGCGACGTGTTGGAAGAAGATACCGCTCAAGTGGAGGGGAACTGACCTATGCCCTGGCAGACGCTTACCCGCCCATTGCGCCGTTATCCCGTTCGACCGCCCGATAGCGGTATCGCGCGACGTAAAAGTATTTGGGAACGCATCCATATTGACCCTTGGTTGTTAGGCCTTTTATTGGTCTTAATGGTGGGTGGCCTACTGGTTTTATATAGTGCGTCTGGCCAGCGTATTGAGTCGGTAATCGCTCAGGCGATGCGGTTTGGCGTTGCGCTGGCAGTGATGGCATTATTGGCGCAGCTGTCACCGACCACGTTTTTACGCTGGGCGCCCTTTGCCTATGGCGCAGGGGTTATCATGTTATTGGCAGTGGAAATTGCCGGTGATATTGGCATGGGGGCTAAGCGCTGGCTTGAGATCCCAGGCGTTATCCGATTTCAGCCCTCAGAGATGATGAAGCTAGCGGTTCCGTTAATGGTGGCTGCCTATTTGAATCGTTGCCAGCTTCCACCGCGATTAAAGGATATTGTGGTGTGCGCGGTGATCATTGGTGTGCCGGTTGTATTGACCGCTATTCAGCCGGACCTGGGTACATCGTTACTGGTGGCCAGTGCGGCTGTCATCGTGGTTTTGCTCGCGGGTCTTTCATGGCGCTTGATTGGATTTGTTGGTGGATTGTTGGCTGCGTGCGTGCCGCTTTTGTGGATGAACATGCACACTTACCAACGTCAGCGGGTATTAACCTTTCTTGATCCAGAAAGCGACCCACTAGGCTCGGGTTGGAATATTATTCAGTCAACCACGGCCATTGGTAGTGGAGGGCTATGGGGAAAGGGGTGGCTGGGGGGCACGCAGTCGCAGCTTGAATTTCTGCCTGAGCGGCATACTGATTTTATTATTGCCGTATTGGGTGAAGAGTTTGGGCTTATCGGGATGCTGGTTTTATTGGCGCTTTACTTGATGATCGTAGGTCGCGGTATTTGGTTGGCGGCTTCTTCACAGGATACGTTTGGACGTCTTTTTGCCGGTAGTATCATTCTCACCTTTTTCATTTATGTGTTTGTCAACGTGGGGATGGTTAGCGGTATTTTACCCGTGGTAGGCGTGCCGCTGCCCTTGGTGAGTTATGGCGGCACCTCTAGCGTGACCTTGTTGGCAGGGTTCGGTATTCTCATGTCTATTCATGCCCATCGTCGGCTATTGCCACGTTAGTATTTCAGTCAGGACGGTGTGTTTTCAAAGGAGTGGTGAGTTGATAAAAAGGGCCCGAAATAAAGCTGGCAGTTGTCTTGTTGCCGCGCTAATAGCGTGTTCGATGCCTGCCGTATTCGCTGAGGAGCATTCGGCGGAAGGGGTGGACCTGCAACATAATGAACGCACCCAGGTATTGGTAGATGAGTTAATCGCCCAAGGCATACCGGAAGCGTGGTTACGTGAGGCTTTCTCTCAAGCCACATATTCTCAAGCGGTGCTGGATGCCATGGAAGGCGCGGCAGAGCGCCGCTTAAAGTGGCACGAGTACCGCGATATATTTCTAACGGAGCAGCGTATCGAAGAGGGCGCTGCCTTTATGCAAGCGCACGCTGAGACCCTGGCACGTGCGGAAGATGTTTATGGCGTGCCGGGTAATGTTATTACCGCCATTATTGGCGTAGAGACGTACTATGGCCGCCATAAAGGGCGCCATCGCGTGCTGGACTCACTGGCTACGCTGGCGTTTTATCATCCCAGTCGAGGGGATTTTTTCCGTGGTGAGCTAGCTGCTTTTTTGCAGATCGCCCATGAGCAAAAGGTCGATCCGGCTGAACTTTATGGCTCGTATGCAGGCGCAATGGGGTATCCTCAATTTATTCCCACTAGTTACCAGGCCTATGCCGTTGATTTTGACGATGACGGCATTCGTGATTTATGGGAAAACCCAGTGGATGCCATCGGTAGCGTCGCGAATTATTTTGCTGAGCATGGCTGGCGGCGTGATGGTGCCATTTATCATGAAGCAACGGGACCGGAAGTGTTGCCCCAGGCGCTGACGTTTAACCAAACGTCTTCGCCGACCATGAGTGTGGCTGAGACAGCCAAGCAAGGGATTGAACCGCAAGAAGCGCTTAACGATACTTTGCTTGTGATGCCCTTGGTGTTTGAGATGGATGATGGACAGCTACGCTATCGGCTGGGTGAAAACAACTTTTATGTTATTACACGCTATAACCACAGTCATTTATACGCCATGGCAGTGACAGAGTTAGCTGAGGCCATTCAACAGCGGGCTGAGGAACAAGGATGAGCATGTTGCAATCAAGGACCTGGCAAGTAGGCAGTATGATCGCCTTGATAATAGTGGTAAGCGGCTGCGCGAATCGTGAAGCTCAGCGCGTTGCTACGCCAACTCAAACTCAACCTGACGCTGCACCCGCCGCAAGTACTACTGCCAGTGGAGGTGGGCGCTATGCCATGCATGGGGATGCGTATCCTGTTGCGCCGCCGGATGTATCCACCGTGCCGGATGCTGTACCACGTAATGAACCGCGTTCTGCGGGGGGCAACCGCTCAACCTATGAAGTATGGGGTGAAAAGTACCATGTAATGCCGGACGCTTCTGGCTATGCCAAGCAAGGTTTGGCCTCGTGGTACGGCGAAAAATTTCATGGCTATGCGACCTCAAATGGCGAGATTTACGACATGTATAAAATGTCGGCGGCGCATCGCTCGCTACCGTTGCCCACCTTTGCACGCGTTACCAGCCTGGACAGCGGGCAGTCGGTGATTGTCCGTGTTAACGACCGTGGTCCCTTTCATAGCGATAGAGAAATAGATCTTTCTTACGCAGCCGCCGCCCGGTTGGATATATTGGATAATGGAACAGGACGAGTAAAAGTCGAGGCCATTGAGCCTGACCGTTGGCTAGCTGAGCGCGGCGGAGCGCCCGCGAGTACTGCGCCGAATGCGGGTGCGCCCGTTGCCGAGCCCGCGCCAGCCGCATCTGTACCTCAAGCAGCTCCGTCTGTGGCCTCTAATAACCCCGCTGAGGGTGATGTTTCAGGCGGCTATTACCTTCAGATTGCTGCGCTGGAAAGCGCTGATAGCGCTCGTAAGCTTAGCCAGCGATTGACAGACGAATTGCCTCACAGCGTTCGTGTAATGAATGAGGCTAATGTGCATCGTGTGCAGGTGGGGCCAGTAACACCGGCTCAAGAGACCCAGGCTCGGGAAGCACTTCGCCAAGCGGGGTTTCCTCAAGTTTTTATCGTGAGATAATTCATTTTTTATATTCTTTGGTGCTTAGCGCCACTTTCTTGCAAGTGAGATGTTAGTGATGAATGTATTCGTGTCGATTCGCCGCTCTGCCCAATTATGTTTGTTTGCGGCCATGACGGCTGTTGCGTTGCCGGCTGCGGCTCAAGTCATACCTCAGCCGCAAACGATTATTCCAGCCGCTCCGCAGCTTGCTGCTAGTTCCTGGATTTTAATGGATGCCAATAGTGGGCGAATTCTAGTCGAACACAACTCAGACGAACGCTTGGCGCCAGCAAGCTTGACCAAACTCATGACCGCCTACCTTGTCGAGCGTGAGTTGGATCGCGATACCATCACGTTGGATGATCTGGTCAATGTCAGTGAAAACGCCTGGCGGACTGGTGGCTCAAAAATGTTTATTGAAGTGGGCAACCAGGTTCCCGTCGAGGAGTTGCTGCACGGCATTATTATTGTGTCAGGTAACGATGCCAGCGTGGCCATGGCAGAGCACTTGGCTGGTGGGGAGGCTCCTTTTGCTGACTTAATGAACCAGCATGCGGCTCGACTGGGAATGGAAAATACCCACTTTGAAAATGCAACCGGTCTTCCTTCTGATAATCACTACTCAACAGCGCATGACCTGGCGCGGCTTTCACGTCATATCATCAATGATTACCCTGAGCACTATGCGATCTACTCGCAGCGCCACTTTTCCTATGGTGGAATTGATCAGCCCAACCGTAACCGCCTGTTGTGGCGTGACCCGTCAGTAGATGGTTTGAAAACGGGTTGGACAGATGCTGCGGGCTACTGCCTGGTGTCGTCAGCTGAGCGCGATGGCATGCGGCTTATTTCGGTTGTGATGGGCACCAATTCGGATGAAGCGCGCGCACAGGAAACTCAGAAGCTTTTAAGCTATGGTTTTCGTTTCTACGAAACCATGAACCTCTACGAGCGTGGTGCTGTGCTTGCAACGCCGCGTGTTTGGGGTGGTGACATTAACGAATTGCGTGCGGGGGTGGATGAAGAAGTGTTTATGACCCTTCCGCGTAACCGTAATGAAGAGCTGCGTGCTCGTCTTAATCTACACTCTGATTTACAAGCACCTATTGCGGTAGGTGATGATGTGGGCACGCTAGAGGTCTACTTGGGTGAAGAGATGGTTGGTGAGCGCCAGTTGGTAGCGCTTGAAAATGTGGAAGAGGGCGGGCTGTTTAAACGCCTTTTTGATCAGGTTCAGCGCTTCTTCAGCGGTTTAATTGCGAACTTCACTGACTAAGTGATTCGGCTCAGGTGCGTCCTGGGCCTTTTTTACCTTCAATAAAAGGCGCGTTATGACTAAGGATACGAAAAAGGGATTTCGAGACCTGCGCGAGCCGGTGGCAGAAGAAACCCCCAAGATCACTTTTCCTTGTGACTACTCTTTAAAAATAGTGGGTGATGCTGCTGAGGATTTTACGGCTTGTGTTTGTCAAATCGTGGTGCGTCACGCACCGGATTTTGATGAATCGACGCTGCAAGTGGTGGATAGTCGAAACGGTCGTTTTCAATCCGTTCGCATCACGATTAATGCGACCAGCGAGCAGCAAATTAGCCAGCTGTTTGAAGAGCTAAAAGCCACTGGCCGTGTTCATATGGTGGTGTGAGTGAGTCGTTCTGCACCTGTTGAGCTGCACTGCTTGGGTCGCAGGCCGTATCTGCCCGTTTGGGAAGAAATGCGCGCCTTGACGGACTCTCGTGACAGTGAGACACCGGATCAGTTCTGGCTGGTAGAGCATGACGCTGTCTTCACCCAAGGACAGGCAGGCAAACCTGAACATCTACTGATGCCAGGCGACATACCGGTGGTGCAAACCGACCGTGGTGGGCAAGTAACGTATCATGGCCCTGGGCAGATAGTGCTGTATCCGTTATTGGATGTTCGGCGCAGTAAAATAGGCGTGCGTGACCTGGTGTCTGCACTGGAAAATGCAGTCATTACGGTGTTAGCCGACTATGGCGTCAGTGCACATGCACGCCCAGATGCACCGGGTGTGTATGTCAAAAGCCCGATGGGCGAGGCCAAAATAGCGTCGTTGGGTTTGCGAATTCGGCGGGGAGCCAGTTACCACGGCGTCGCGTTGAATGTGGATGGAGACCTTTCTGCTTTTCAGCGCATCAATCCCTGTGGCTACGCAGGTATGGCGGTCACTCGCTTGGCTGATCTTGTTTCTTTGCCTAATGAGCATTACGTAGGCCAACAACTGGCATCTGCGCTGGCACTAAAGCTAAACAGAGAGCTGGTGACTATCGGCTAATCGCAGTGGTTTCTATAGAGCAGACAATGGTAGTACATAAAAAGAAGCCGCCGCGATAGTTAATATTCGCGGCGGCTTCTTGTTTTAAACTTACTCTGATCAAGCCCGTGCTTAATTCTGTTTCAGCCTACATTTAGGGCGGGAATAATATTAGGGTCAGACTCCTGGCCTGGGATCGCTGCCGGTGAGGCCAGCCCGAGGTTGTTCTTTTCGAACACTCGGTCAGCGCGATAGCTTGAACGAACCAGCGGGCCAGAAGGCACTTCCATAAAGCCTTTTTCAAGCCCTAGCACACGGTAGCGATCAAACTCTTCAGGGCTTACCCAGCGCTCAACCGGCAAGTGGTTTTTCGTGGGGCGCAGGTACTGGCCGAGTGTCACAATATCGACACCAATTTCACGAAGATCATCAAATGTTTGCAGGATCTCCTCATCGGTTTCGCCAAGACCCAGCATAATACTGGTTTTGGTAATGACATCGGGGCGATGCTGTTTCGCGTAGGCCAAAACGTCGAGTGTTTTGCGATAGCCTGCACGGGGGTCGCGAACCCGGCTGGTCAGGCGTTCAACGGTTTCGACATTTTGCGCAAATACTTCCAGGCCCGAATCCACAACGCTCTCAATGGCTGCGTGTTCACCATCGAAGTCAGGCGTCAGCGCTTCAACGACCACGTCTGGTGTGCGCGCTTTAATAGCACGGATACAGCTTGCGTAATGGCTTGCACCGCCATCGTCCAGATCATCGCGATCAACCGATGTTAGGACGATATAGCGAAGCCCCATTAATTCGACGGACTTGGCGGTGTTTTCGGGCTCTTCGTGGTCCAGCCAGCCTTTGGGGTTGCCCGTATCAACGGCGCAGAAACGGCATGCGCGGGTACACACAGACCCCATCAGCATGATGGTGGCAGTTCCATTGCTCCAACACTCGCCCATGTTAGGGCAGTGTGATTCAGCACAGACGGTACTTAGACGATGCTCAGAGACATTGCGCTTAACGGCTTCAAAGCGCTCGCCACCGGGAATTTGAGCGCGCAGCCATTTGGGCTTGCGTTCAAGAGACGGGGCTTCAGCCTGCGCGCTGCGCACCTTCATGCCATCCTTGATCGCCGTTGTGCCGTGTTCATTACGGAATTTCTGGCCGCTGGGTACACGCTGTGTGGGGTTGTTGCTCATAGGAATAGAGCCTCTCTACTGTGCGGCAGGCAAGGCTTATCATAGAAACGTAAGCGCTTGCCCCCCAATCATGCCGATTAATACGTTGCCAATTAACAGATTACTAATTAATACATAGGTAGTAGGTGTAATGTAACATATCTGGTGATTAACAAGACACCGTCAACTTAGCTTACAGGCATGGGCAAACAGGCAACACCGTGGCTTGGTAAGGGGCTAGGAGATGCTGCAAAGTAGTCTTGATACTCAGTGACATGCTCGTGAATAAACCGCATGAAAAGCTCAGCCACAGGTGTGGGAAAGCGCTCAAGGCGATAAACCGTGCACCATGCGCGTCGGATGGGAAAGTCCGGTAGCGGCAGTTCAAACAAAAGACCCTGCTCAAGCTCTAGCTGTACGGCAAGCCGTGGCAGCACGGCCACGCCTAAATGCGCCATAACCCCTTGTTTGATGGCTTCGTTAGTACCGAGCTCAATACGGTGCGGCAGCGCGACTTTTTGATACGCAGCAAGCTGTTCAAAGGCATTGCGCACGCCGGAGCCTGGTTCGCGCATTAACACATAGTGGCGGGAAAAATCAGCCAGAGTAGGCGTCAGCATGGCGAGTAAAGGGTGGTCAGGCCATACTACTGCTATCAACTCATTATCGATGATGGGCGTCACGACTAAGCGATCATCCTCGGGCACCATGGCCATAATCACCAGGTCATCCTGCTGTTCGGCCAAGCGCTCAAGCGCCTGACTGCGGTTACACACCTTTAAGCGCACATGAATATCAGGATAGCTTGCGCGAAAGCGGGCCAGTATATACGGCACGATATACTGCGCTGACGACACGGCGGCCAGGTTGAGCTCCCCGGAAATTTTTCCATTGATGTCTGACAGGTTCATCTGCAACCGGGAGAGCTGACTAAAGATTTCTCTTGTTGATAGCGCCAGCGTATCGGCGGCAGGCAGCACATGCAGCGTTTTTCCCGCATATTTAAACAGCGGCTGGCCAAGTGCCTGCTCCAGTTGGCGTATCTGAGCGCTGACGGCGGGTTGGGTAAGCCCTAGCTGTTCTGCTGCGCGTGAGTAAGAGCGTTGGCGATATACCGCCTGGAAGACTTGTAATTGACGAAACGTTAGGCGATTGAGCAGCTTAGGGGATGACATAACAACCTCAAGAGAATTGCCCTCCGGCGGCGAATAAGACGGCGAGCGCTACGAATGACTAACGCTGCCTAAAAATGCTACCACTGTTTATGCCTGCCGTGTCGCTAGTTTGCAGCGCTTGCGGTAAATCAGTGGTGTTACCCATCGACGTCTGTTGAGAAGTGGCTTAAGCTATATTGCATCGCAGCATCATGGTTTTTAGGTTGATCGCCAGCGCATTCACCCTAGGGAGACTCTATGAATTTTCTCGCCAACCCTTTGCTTACCGCTAACTCATTAACACGTACCTTTTGGGGGCAGTCAAACGATTCCTCCACGCTGCTACCGGGCAGTGAGACGCTGTCCTCTTTCATGGACCCCTTTGGGGTTGGGCGTGCCGCGGCCGATTACTGGCGAGATAGCGTTGAGCGTAGCGTGCTCTATTGGGATGTAATGCGCGAGCGTGGCAACCAGTATCTGGAGCACATGGAACAAACCAAGCCGAGTGTGCTTGGGTTTAAAACCGAAGTGCTGCTTGATGGTCGCACGCTTGCCCAGCCGACCAACTATGAATTGCTGCGTGTATTGCCCCCTGAAGATACCGTCACTGACCCCAGCAAGCGCCCGTTCGTGGTGGTTGACCCGCGTGCAGGGCACGGTCCTGGTATTGGTGGCTTTAAGCCTGACAGTGAGTTAGGCGTGGCGTTAAAAGCAGGGCACCCTTGCTACTTTATTGGCTTCTTGCCTTTCCCTGAACCGGGGCAAACGGTTGAGGACGTTGTCGAGGCAGAAGTTGCTTTTCTACGCCATGTGATTGAGCTGCATCCTGATATAAGCGAAAAGCCCATGGTGGTAGGCAATTGCCAAGCGGGCTGGCAGTTGATGATGGCGGCCGCACTTGAGCCGGACGTTTTTGGGCCTATCTTGATCGCGGGGGCGCCGCTCTCTTACTGGGCGGGGGAGCATGGCAATGCGCCCATGCGTTATACCGGCGGCATGACGGGGGGGAGCTGGATCACCGCATTCACCAGTGATATGGGTAACGGCTTATTCGATGGCGCTTGGTTGGTGCAAAACTTTGAGCGCTTGAATCCTGCCAATACGTACTGGAAAAAGCAGTACCACCTGTACGCTAACATCGACACAGAAACTGAGCGTTATCTTGATTTTGAGCGCTGGTGGGGCGGGCACGTGGTTCTGGGTGGCGAAGAAATCCAGTACATCGTCGATAATTTATTTGTCGGTAACCGGCTGTCGACGGCCCAACTGGTAACCCGTGATGGGCGGCGGATTGATCTGCGTAATCTACGTTCACCGGTGGTGGTGTTCTGTTCGCGTGGTGACGACATTACCCCGCCCCCTCAGGCGCTGGGCTGGATCCGTGATTTATACGAAGATACCGACGATATCATCGCCAACGACCAAACCATCGTCTACTGCATGCATGATACGACCGGCCATTTGGGGATCTTCGTATCCGGCAGCGTATCCCGCAAAGAGCACTCTGAGTTTACCGCCAATATGGACTACATCGATGTGCTGCCACCGGGGCTGTATGAAACCTCGGTTACCGAGGCGCCAGAGGGTAGCGATGCCGCGCTGTACGAGCGTGACTACTTATTGGAATTTACGCCGCGTAACTTTGAAGAGCTGGATCGTGAAGTGCAGCATGATGCGGACGATGACCGGCGTTTCGCGACGGTTGCCCGAATTTCCGAGATAAATTTGGGCTTGTATCGTTTGTATGTGCAGCCCTGGTTGCAGGCCATAATGACGCCAGAAGCAGCGCGCTTTATTCGGCGTATGCATCCTATCCGCTTGGGCTACAAGCTACTGTCAGACCGCAATCCTTTATCTGTCCCCCTGCCGGTAATGGCGGAAGCAATCCGCAAGAACCGTCAGGAAATTGGTCCAGACAATCTCTTTAAAGCGCTAGAGACGATGCATTCTGACCAGATCGTCGCCGCCTTGAATGCCTGGCGCGATCTGCGTGATAGCAGTACAGAGCGTCTGTTTATGGATGTCTATGGCCAGCCACTGCTACAGGCGGCTGTCGGACTTTATGGTGATGCGCATGTACACCGCAGGAGGCCGGGCGCTGAGCCTGAGCATCGTCGCTTCCTGGCGCGGCGCCGGGAAGAGTTAGGTGAGCGCATTGCTCAAGGGGGCGCGCATGAAGCGATTATGCGTTCATTAATCTACGTGTTGGGTGGAGCACCCTCCACCGATGAGCGCAACTTCAAGCAGTTACGTGCCACAAGGACGAAGCTTGAGTCAGACATCGAGCTTTGCGAATTCAAGCGGTTGGTGCGCGAGCAATTCTTTATTTTAAAACTTGATCGTGAAAGGGCACTGAATACGCTGCCTGAGTTACTGGCCGGTGAAACCAACAGTGCGATTGATGGCTATATTAAAAACCTGGAGAAGGTGTTTGCAGCAAGCGGTGAGCTTACTGAACACGCGGCAGAACGTTTTGTACAGGTAAAAGCGTTGTTTGATAAAGCACGTCCGGCCAAGCCTGCGGTCAAAAAAACGGCCGTCAATAAGGCAACCACGGTTGAGAGCCCACCGCCGAGCGAGGCCAAAAAGACCGACACGTCAGTGAGCCAAGGCAAGGGCTCCCGCAAACGTTAATCGGATCCTGATTGAAAAAGAACGCCTCTACTTTACCGTAGGGGCGTTCTGCTTATGAAAGAAATAGTAGGTTGCTGATCTCGTAACGTCAGTCTAGTGTCTAGCTACTTCGGTATAAAAAAGTAAGCTTTTCTCACTACTGTTCGGTTGACACTGGCGCTAAGTGAAGGCCTGGGGTAGGGTAGGCGCATTTTTTCATCCGTATGTTTGTCTCGGCGAGTGAAATAACGCCGCAAACTCAAAACCATGCGGTACCGTATTCAGAGCGCGGGCTCTCGGCCCAAGCAATAGAAAAGTGGAGCACTATGGGCAAGTCACTGGTCATCGTCGAGTCGCCAGCGAAAGCGAAGACGATTAATAAGTATCTCGGCAACGATTTCATCGTCAAGTCGAGCGTGGGTCACATTCGTGACCTGCCGACCAGCGGCTCGGGCAAGGCTGCTTCCGACCCCAAGGAGCGCGCTCGCCAAGCCGCGGCAACACGTAAAATGTCTGCGGAAGAGAAGGCAGAGTATAAAAAGCGCAAGAGCCACGATCAGTTAATTCGGCGTATGGGTATTGATCCCAACAACGGCTGGGAAGCCCAGTATGAAGTGCTGCCGGGCAAAGAAAAGGTAGTGGCTGAGTTAAAGAAGCTTGCTGAAAAGGCAGACGCCGTTTACCTGGCAACGGATTTGGACCGCGAAGGGGAAGCCATTGCTTGGCACTTGCGGGAAACCATTGGTGGAGACGACAGCCGTTACAAGCGTGTGGTCTTTAACGAAATTACTAAAAATGCGATTCAGGATGCGTTTAAAGCCCCTGGTGCGCTCAATATTCCTCGTGTAGAAGCTCAGCAGGCGCGGCGGTTCCTGGACCGCGTGGTGGGCTTTATGCTGTCGCCGCTGCTGTGGGCCAAAGTGGCCCGTGGCCTCTCCGCTGGCCGCGTTCAATCTGTCGCAGTGCGCCTTATTGTTGAGCGCGAGCGGGATATTCGCGCGTTTATCCCTGAAGAGTTTTGGGATGTGCACGCGGATTTAGTCTCACCAGACGGCGAACTGGTACGCTTTGCGCTCGCCAAGCAGGATGGCAAGGCGTTCAAGCCAACGTCTGAGCAAGACACGATGTCGCGTATTGCGGCGTTGCGTAATGCAAAGCTTGCGATTACCTCGCGCGAAGATAAGCCGACCAGCTCCAAACCAACGGCGCCGTTTATTACCTCTACGCTGCAGCAGGCGGCCAGTGGGCGCCTGGGCTTCTCGGTCAAGAAAACCATGACCATGGCCCAGCGGTTGTATGAAGCGGGCTACATTACCTATATGCGTACCGACTCCACCAACCTCTCGAAAGATGCGGTTGAAAGTGCGCGTGAGTTTATTGGCAGCGAGTACGGCGAGCGCTACCTGCCCGAGGCGCCCAATCGCTATAGCAGCAAAGAGAGTGCTCAGGAAGCTCACGAAGCGATTCGCCCATCCAGCGTTGAGCGCAAGGCAACCGATTTAGTGGGTATGGAACGCGATGCTGAGCGTTTGTATGAGTTGATCTGGCGTCAGTTCGTCGCCTGCCAGATGACGCCGGCCGAATATCTGTCGAGCACATTGAGCGTTGAAGTGGATGGCTACGACCTACGCGCTAAAGGACGTGTTCTGAAGTTTGACGGCTATACGCGGGTCATGAAGCCGAGCGGTAAAAATGAAGACCAGACGCTGCCCGATTTGCCCAAAGGCACGCCGATGGCGATGGAAACACTGGACCCTCAGCAGCACTTCACCAAGCCCCCGGCGCGTTATACCGAGGCAAGCCTGGTTAAAGAGCTTGAAAAACAAGGGATTGGCCGTCCTTCTACCTATGCGTCGATAATTTCGACGATCCAGGATCGCGGCTACGTGCAGCTGGAAAATCGGCGTTTTTATGCCGAGAAGCTGGGGGATATCGTTACCGAGCGCCTGAAAGAGTCGTTTCCTGACTTGATGGACTTCTCTTTTACCGCACGTATGGAAGATAGCCTGGATGAGGTCGCTGAAGGCGAACGCAACTGGCGAGCGCTACTCGATGCCTTCTATGGTGAATTTCGTGAAGAGCTTGCCAAGGCAGAAAGCGATGACGGGATGCGCCCCAACCAGCCCGTGCCAACCGATATTGACTGCCCCTCGTGTGGCCGCAAGATGCAGATTCGTACTGCATCTACCGGCGTGTTTTTAGGTTGTAGTGGTTATAACCTGCCGCCCAAAGAGCGCTGCAAAACCACGATCGATTTGATCCCGGGTGAGGAAGCAGTAGCGGCGGATGCCGGTGAAGAGGCCGAAACCAACGCCTTGCGTGCCAAACATCGGTGCGATAAGTGCGGCACGGCAATGGATAACTACCTGATTGATGAAACCCGCAAGCTGCATATCTGCGGTAATAGCCCTGACTGTGATGGTTATGAGATAGAGCAGGGCAAGTTCAAGATCAAAGGCTACGATGGCCCGGTTATCGAATGCGATAAGTGCGGTTCACAAATGCAGCTTAAGTCCGGCCGCTTTGGCAAGTACTTTGGCTGTACCAATGGCGAGTGTAAAAACACTCGTAAGCTTTTGAAAAGTGGTGAAGTGGCGCCGCCCAAGATGGACCCGATTCCGATGCCGGAACTTGCCTGTCAGAAAGTGGATGACCACTACGTATTGCGCGATGGGGCAAGCGGCCTGTTTTTAGCGGCCAGTAAATTCCCCAAAAATCGTGAAACGCGTCCGCCTTTGGTGAAGGAGCTGAAAGCTCATGCTGACGAGCTGCCTGAGAAGTATCACTTCATTCTCAAAGCGCCCAGCGAAGACCCGGACGGCCGCCCAACTCAAATTCGTTTTTCGCGTAAAAGCAAAGAGCAGTACGTGATGACCGATGAAGAAGGCAAAGCCACGGGGTGGAAAGCAACGTTTGATGCAGGCAAATGGCACGTAGAGGACAAGCGTAAATGAGCGACCGCTCCCGTACTAATCAACTGCTCTATCAGGCCGAGCTGCTGGTAAGTATGCCTGTTGGTGAGGATGAGTATGCGGTCGCTCGTCAAATGGCGCTCGAAGAGAGCGCCTTGGCCCTGTTTGAACTGGCGTTATGTTCGCTGCTGAAAGAAGTCACTGAACATGCTCGTCTGGAAAACCATGCCTGGCGTGAGTTATTAGCCCTTGATGGTCCGCCCATGGCAGAGCTTCAGCGGCTGCGTGATGTGAGGCGCGAACCGGGTAGTTGGCTAAACTGGCTGGCGTTCAAATTAGAGCAGTTGCACAGCAGCGACGGGGCTGCACGACGCACCGTCAATCCCGCCATGATCGCCATGGGGAGTCAGAAACGCCTGGGAGAGCAATTGCTTGATTACATAAGCGATGCCAAGCAGGAAATAGCCGCCCTAAGGGAGACAAGCCAGGAGTGGTAAGCTGCCACATGACGAATCTATCCTGACCGGCTACGCTCATAAAGCAGCATACTGTTGCCGAGATGATAGAACGACTGAAAAGGAGACACGGATGCGCTACAACCAGGTCAAGGACTTAGTCGTATGGGCGGAAGGTTTTCACCAGCGTATGGCTCGTCAGTACAGCGAGGCGGCCGATAGGACAGATAATGAGCGTTTGACCATGGTGCTGACTTATCTAGCCAGCCGAGAGCTTCGAATGCAGCAGGGGCTTGATGACTTGTTTCACGACGGTTCTGATCATAGAGATGTGTTGGAGACCTGGTTTGATGAGTCAAGTGAGTTTCCTCAGCCGCCTGAGCTTGAGCGCCTTACGGAAAAGTCTGAATGGAATTCAGTCGATGAAATAGCGCGCATGGCTGTTGAGTCCAATCGAAAGCTTCAAGAGCTCTATGAGCATCGCGCTTCCAGAGCCGCTATACCGCCAGAAGCAGAGTTTTTTAATGCGCTGGCAGAGGGGCACGAAGCAGAAATTCGTAAGCTGGTCAGCAGTATGCAAAAGTTTGACGATATTTAGCGCTGCGTTGAATAGCGTTTCATTGGCAGGGCTTGGTGTGTCCACATGGTTAAATTGTTCTCAAAATCGCTGACAGACGCGGTGTATATAAGGTATAACACCTTCAAGAAATGCTTAGTTGGCCAGTGCTGAGCTAACCTGTTTTTGAGAGCTAACCTATGCCTTTAAACCGTCGCCGCTTTTTAGCGCTGGCGCTTGGCTGGCCAGTAGTGGCCAGCGCTGCTACGTCAAATGCTACGCTAAACTCACAGCCGATAGACCTGGTTGAGACGTTACTGTCTCGGGCTCATTTGCCCCGCTACAGCAACGAAGTATGGTTATTGATAAATGATCAAGAATCTACACTTAGCGTGTATCGTGGCGATACGCTGGTTGAGCTTTTTAGCCCGGTTTCGCTGGGTCGCTCAGGTGCAAAAACGCAGCGGGTAATGGGGGATAACGTTACGCCGCTGGGCGAATTTCGTATTAATCGTTTTAATTACGAAAGTCGATGGCATATCTTTATTGGTATCGATTATCCTACGCTGGCCCATGCGCGGATGGCGTTAGAAAATGGCATATACTCGCAACGCGATTATGAAGCCTATTTCGACTATTACCGCCGTTATGGCCATCCTCCGCAAAATACGGCGCTGGGTGGAGCCATTGGTGTTCATGGTATCGGCAGTGCAGACCCTGATGTTCATAGCCGTTACCACTGGACTCAAGGGTGCGTGGCGGTAACAAATGAGCAAATTGAGCGAGTTGTGCAGCTTGTTGATATTGGCACTCGCGTCGTGATCGGCTAGTCTTATGTTGTTGAAGGAAGTAAGAGGTTTTCTACAAGTGGCTATAGACAAGCGTTGTGGTCTATTATAAAACAGCGTTTGACTAGCGTGCTCATGCACAAGTCACTGAAAAGAACCTGCACCGCAGGTAGACAAAGCGCAGCTAAGCAATTAGCCTAGGTTTGTCATACCCTTAACGTTGTACCCAAGGAAGACTCAAGGAGAACATTATGACTTTGAAAACGACTCTGAAAATGACCGCCGCTGCCGCTTCTCTGGCAATCCTGGCTGGCTGTGCTTCTACCAGCGCTCTGGAAGAAGTTCGCATGACTGCTGAATCTGCACAGGCTGATGCCGCAGAAGCACGCAGCATGGCTTCACAAGCTCTGAACACTGCAAACCAGGCACAGCGTGACGCGAATGCTGCACTGCAGATGACTGAGCAAAACCGTGAAGAAATGAACCGCATGTTCCAGCGCTCCATGCAGAAGTAATTCTGCTTGGACCACTGGGTTGATGTTTGACTCAGCGGTTGCTGAAGATGTAAAAAAACCCCGCCTCGGCGGGGTTTTTTTATTGCTTGTCTATTTTAGGTTAAGCATCTCCTTCAGCCGCTCGTAGGTGGCTAAGTTCTATCTCCTCCAGCAGGCTGTTACGGCTGGCAGGCTCCTCTTCTACGGTTGGCTGTGCCTGAGGACCATAAAGAGCTACAAAACGGCCGTCAGGTGATTCTACGGCGCTTTTTACTTTGGCATAGTCGACAGCTACCTGGTCCTCCGTTAGCGCATCAACGCGATCAATGGCATCCAGGAGCGGTTCAAAGTCACCCACGTTCTCTTCAAGCTGCGGGTAGGACTGCACGAATAGCGTGCCATCCGCTGCCCAGCCAGCTTTAAAAGGCGCATCCATCAGGTTTACTTGGGTGCCGCTTGGCAGGCGCTCGTAGAGTGACTTAATGTCTTCAGGGTACATGCGAATGCAACCGCGGCTGGCGCGCATGCCAACGCCATCAGGGCGGTTGGTGCCATGAATCAAGTAGCTCGGCATGGCAAGCAGGATGGCATGCTCGCCCAAAGGGTTGTTCGGCCCTGCAGGCACTACGGAGGGTGCTGGCTCGCCGCGAGCGGCCGCTTCACGACGCATGGAGGCAGGAGGGGCCCACGCCGGGTCTTTTACTTTAATGGTCGTGCGTGTAATGCCAACGGGGGTTGCAAACTCTTCACGGCCCACACTCACCGGATACGTTTCAACGATGCCCGGGTTGTCGGCAGGGTAGTAATACAGGCGTAGCTCGGAAAGGTTAACAACAACCCCTTCACGTGGTGCAGGCGGTAAAATATATTGGGCGGGAATAACGATTTCCGTTCCTTCGCCAGGCACCCACATGCTGACGCCGGGGTTGGCCATGCGAATTTCTTCGTAGCCGATATTATGACGACGAGCGATATCAATGAGAGTCTCAGCGGGGTCGTCAACCGTGATGGTATACGACTCACCGATAATGTCGCCTTGGTCTGGGAGTCGGAAATGCCCGCGGGGGAGTTCACGCGTGTCGGCAACCTGCTCAGCGCTTGCCACGGATTCATCGGCGATCGCAGGTGTGTTTTCCGCTTGTTCAGATGCGGTTTGCGCATAAGCAGGGCCAGTAAGGGAGGCTGCCAACAACACTGCCAGGCTAGTAGGACCCCAAAGGTTGAATTTGTGACGAATGTTCATGATCTTTCCTAATAAGTTAGTGCACTGCTAGTACGCGTAAACGGGCAAACAATGGTTGCTTGCCGTCAGTTTGCCCCAAGGTTCACGCCGCCGCTACTTTTTGATTAAGGGTCGTTATAAGTGCTTCAACTTGCTCGAAACGCTGATCACTGTTTTCCATGGTAAATTCAAACCGCAAGGTGTCTGAACCATCCAGGCGATAGTGCTTGGGCGATGTTTGGATCAACGTAACCAGGGTGAGTGGGTCGACCTTCGTTGTGCCATCAAACAGCACCCGGCCACGGCTTTCGCCTGCTTCAATACGGCTAATACCCAGCTGCTCTGCGCGTTGGCGTAGCTTTGTTTGACGTATCAGGTTCTTCAACGGCTGTGGCAGGAGGCCGAAGCGGTCAATGAGCTCGACCTGTAGTTCTTTAAGCTCACTATCGCTTTGTGTATTGGCAATGCGCTTATACATAACAAGCCGCTGCTGTACATCATGAATATAGTCATCTGGAATCAGTGCTGGCAGGTTCAGGCTAATTTCTACGCCAGTATTGAAGGGCGCCTCAATATTAGGTGTTTTGCCAGCACGGATTGCTTTAACTGCTCGATCCAGCATTTCCATATAAAGAGTATAGCCAATAGTTTCCATTTGGCCGCTTTGTTCATCTCCTAGTAGTTCACCTGCGCCACGAATTTCCATGTCGTGGCTTGCCAGAGTAAACCCAGCGCCAAGGTCATCAGAGGCGCTTATAGCCTCAAGGCGTTTAACCGCATCGCGCGTGATGGCCTTGGGGGGAGGCGTAAGCAGGTAAGCATAGGCCTGGTGGTGGCTGCGGCCTACGCGCCCTCGTAGTTGGTGCAGCTGCGCCAGGCCAAACTTATCGGCTCGTTCTATGAGAATGGTATTGGCGCTGGGTACGTCAATGCCGGTTTCAATGATCGTTGAACATACCAAGACATTAAAACGGCGATGGTAAAAGTCCGACATTACGCGTTCAAGGCTGCGTTCAGGGAGCTGGCCATGCGCCACGGCTACGCGAGCTTCTGGCACCAGCTCGCGGATCTGTTGAGCCGCGTTTTCAATCGTCTTTACTTCGTTGTGAAGGAAGTAGACCTGGCCGCCGCGAAGTATTTCACGTAGTAGGGCTTCTTTGATAATGCTGTTATCACGCTGCTGTACAAATGTTTTAACTGACAGGCGGCGAGCGGGCGGTGTCGCAATAATAGAAAGATCCCGAATGCCGCTCATCGCCATATTGAGTGTACGCGGGATGGGGGTGGCAGTGA
This sequence comes from Halomonas sp. AOP43-D1-4, assembly GCF_052446175.1. Lineage (NCBI taxonomy): Bacteria > Pseudomonadati > Pseudomonadota > Gammaproteobacteria > Oceanospirillales > Halomonadaceae > Halomonas > Halomonas sp. AOP43-D1-4. The sequence goes on along the minus strand of NZ_JBQSVY010000006.1, from coordinate 112,271 downwards.
GGGTTAGGATATCAATCTCTGCACGCAGGGTTTTGAGCTTTTCTTTCTGCGCGACGCCAAAGCGGTGCTCTTCGTCGATAATTAGCAGACCCATTTGAGGTAGCTCAACACTTTTGGAGAGCAGCTTATGGGTGCCAATCACGATATCGGTTTGACCGTTTTTGATACTTTCGAGCGTCTGGGTCATCTCTTTGCCCGCCGTAAAGCGCGAGATCAAACGGATGTTGACGGCCGTATCGGCAAAGCGGTCACGGAAGTTTTCAAAGTGCTGGCGGGCGAGCAGTGTGGTCGGCACGAGAACGACGACCTGGCGACCTGACTGCACGGCCAGAAACGCGGCACGCATGGCCACTTCGGTTTTGCCAAACCCAACATCACCACATACCACGCGGTCCATGGGCTGCGGAGAAACCATGTCCTCAATGACGGCTTCAATGGCCGCTTGTTGATCAGGTGTTTCTTCAAACGGAAAGCTGGCGGAAAAGCGCACGTACTCATCGTTTGGCGCTTCATAGACAACCCCTTGCTGGGCTTCTCGTCTTGCGTAAACATCCAGCAATTCAGCGGCAGTATCGCGAATCTTTTCGGCCGCTTTACGGCGCGCCTTTTCCCACTGATCAGAACCCAGCTTATGCAGCGGTGCCAGCTCATCATCAGCGCCGCTGTAGCGTGAAATAAGGTGAAGGCTGTCAACGGGTACATAAAGCTTGGCGCCATCGGCGTAAGAGAGGGCTAAAAATTCGTTGGCTTGCCCGCCGGCCGCGAGGGTTTCTAGCCCCAGGTAACGTCCTACCCCATGCGCCTGATGAACAACGGGTGCCCCTTCGCGTAGTTCCGAAAGGTGGCGAACCGCCAATTCATTATCATCTGTGACTTTTTCACGCCGTCGACTTTGGCGAACGACTTCGCCGAACAGTTCCGTTTCGCTAATAATGGCAAGGCTAGGGTCAGTAAGCCATAAGCCGCTATCTACCAGGCTTTCCGTGATCGCGAAGGGGTGTTGGCTTTTAAGAAATGACTGAAAGCTATCAACATAAGGCAGTGACAGGGTGAGCGGTGCAAGCACTTCCTCTAATGCTTCGCGACGCCCGCGTGACTCAGCGACAAACAGGACCCGCGTATCAGGTTCGTTATTTAAAAAACCTTCCAATTCGCTCAGCGGCTGTTTGGCGCGTGCATTGATGGCCAGCGGCGGAAGCGCTTTTGCTTCCGGCATTAAGGCATGGCGATGCGCTTCGTCTTCAGTGAGTTCAATGCGAGGGCGTGATTTGATCGCTGAAAAGACATCGTTAACCGGGAAAAATGCCCGGCCAGGCGGCAGTAGTGGGCGGGTAGGGTCAACGCCCAGGTTGATGTAGCGTGCCTCAATGGATTGCCAGTGTTGTTCGGCGGCCTGAAAAACGCCGGGTAGCAGTGCCACCCGCGTATCATCGGTTACGTGATCAAATAAAGACGCCGTTTCGTCAAAAAATAGCGGCAAATAGTGCTCGAGCCCAGGCGAGGGGATGGCTTTAAGAGCGTCGTTATAGAGCGGGCACTGGCGAGGGTCGACATCGAACAGGGTTTCAAATTGCTCGCGAAAGCAGGCGATTGCGCTGCGGCTAAGCGAGTACTCATGGGCAGGAAGTAGTTCCAACGTGTCTATCTTGCCCGTGGAGCGTTGACTGCCAGGGTCGAAATGACGAAGTGTGTCGATCTCATCATCAAATAAGTCGATACGAATTGGCTCATCCATTCCCATCGCAAAAAGATCGATTAGTGCGCCGCGTATGGCGTATTCGCCAGGCTCGTACACGGTTTCAACGGCGCGATATCCTGCCCGGGTAAGCGACTCCCTAAAGGTATCCCGATTAAGCTTGGCGCCCGCGTTCAGCGTCATCACGCGTCCCGCGATATACGAGACGGGGGGAAGGCGCTGCATTAATGTATTAATAGGCACCAATACAATGCCGCGTACACCGTCTTGTAGCTGGCGTAATGTGCGCAAGCGTGCTGAGACGATATCCTGATGCGGAGAAAAACTGTCGTAGGGGAGGGTTTCCCAATCAGGGAATGGCAGTACAGGGACATCGCTGTAGAACGCAAGGTCTTGTTCCAAGCGTTGAGCGCTGGCCGTGTTGGGGGTAATTACCAGCAGCGGAGCGCTAGAAGCTACCTGGGCTAACGCCAGTGCAGACGCACTACCCGGGGGCGCGGTCCAGAAAAGCGTGTCGCGGGCCCCGTGTGGCTGAGGCGGTTCGAGCAGAGAGAATGAGGGCATAGTCAGGTCATTTTGCGCTGAAACGGATATTGGATCATACACGATCGCCTCTTTCAGTTAGAGGGCCAAAACATTACTGTTACTGTGAGAGCCTATTTTGTGTTTGTAGTCAAACCTCTATTTCTGTAATACCCCTACAACGTGTGCGACCATCCTTCCATTGCGAGTAGCTAATAAGGCCGGGATAATGCGCCTGAAACCTTTTATCACTACCTTATCATTACCCAATGAGGCCGCATGTGAGTCAGCAAGCTCTCGAAAACGTTTTTGAGGAATGGCAGAACAACCAGGCTCTGGCCGAACAGATGATCCCGCTTGTTGGGCGCCTTTATCGGCATAACAATGTTGTGGCTACCATGTTTGGGCGCTCACTGATCAATCAGTCCGTTATTCGTATCCTGAAAGATCATCGGTTTGTGCGCAAAATTGAAGGGACAGAATTGTCGGTTGAGGACACCTTCCCCATCGTTGAAGCGATGAGCGCGCTTAATCTGGGGCCTGCTCATGTTGATGTGGGTAAGCTGGCGGTCATGCTTAAAAAGCAGGGCGGTGGTGATGTAAACGCATTCTTGCATAACGAACTGCAGGATATTATTGGCGGTTATCAGCCGGGAGCCAGTAAAGGCGAGCCGCAGGATGTTGTGCTTTACGGTTTTGGGCGCATTGGTCGTCTGTTGGCGCGCGTACTGGTTGAAAAAGCCGGTGGCGGAAACCTGTTGCGTTTGCGCGCGATTGTGGTGCGTGGGCGTGGCGATGTGGGTAAAGACCTTGAGAAGCGTGCCAGCTTACTGCGTCGTGACTCGGTGCATGGCCCGTTTGAAGGCACTATTTCTGTTGATGCCGAAGCGCGTACGCTTACTGTAAATGGCAATGTGGTTCAGGTTATTTACGCTGACTCACCCAGCGAAATCGATTACACCACTTATGGCATCAAAAACGCGGTCATTGTTGATAATACCGGTATTTGGCGCGATGAGGCTGGCTTGGGTCAGCACTTGGAGTGTAAAGGCGTGGCCAAGGCGCTACTAACGGCGCCAGGTAAGGGCGATATTAAAAATATCGTTTACGGTGTTAACCACGCGACCATTGGTGAGAATGACCGTATTGTATCGGCGGCTTCCTGTACCACCAATGCCATTGTGCCCGTTCTAAAGGTGCTCAATGATCAGTACGGGGTCGCCACCGGTCATGTGGAAACTGTTCATGCTTACACTAACGACCAGAACCTGATTGATAACTATCATAAGGGTGATCGTCGTGGCCGCAGTGCGGCGCTTAACATGGTGTTAACCGAAACGGGTGCAGCCAAAGCCGCAGCAAAAGCGCTACCTGAATTGGAAGGCAAGCTAACGGGCAATGCGATTCGCGTGCCGACGCCGAACGTTTCGATGGCCATTTTGAATCTGACGTTAGATAAGCCAACCGATGCTGCCGCGCTGAATGACTATTTGCGCCGTATGTCCATTGATTCGTCTTATCAGAAGCAGATTGATTACGTGGACTCTGCTGAAGTGGTTTCATCGGACTTCGTTGGCAACCGCCATGCTGGCATCGTGGACGCAAAAGCAACGATTGCTAACGGTAATCACGTGGTTGTGTACGTGTGGTACGACAATGAGTTTGGTTACAGCTGCCAGGTTATTCGTATCCTGCAGCAAATGTCGAACGTACAGTTTTTAAAACTGCCACGCCACGCATAGTGCCTCTATGCCGGTGAATTAGCTGCGGAATAGCTTTTTCCATCGCGTCTGGATTGCTTAACGCCACCTTCGGGTGGCGTTTTTAATTGTAAAATCAAGTGTCATGGATGGCATGTAACACTTTATGTGGGCATCAGGGATGTGGTCATTGTCCGCGCTTATCTTTATAATGTTGTAGATTTTTCGGGGTGGTTCAAGCGTGCTTGGGCCTGACTGGTAACGATCTGACAGAAAACAACAATTCACTGAACAGAAAATAAGCATTCGAACCCCTTACCTTCGTATATCCGATCCATCAACTGGGCGAGACTATGATCGAAGTCAAAAAAGGCCTGGATCTCCCCATCACGGGAGCGCCCGAGCAGCGTATTGAAGATGCGCAGCCTGTGCGTTACGTGGCAATCCTGGGCACTGACTACGTTGGCATGAAGCCAACCATGGAAGTTCAGGAAGGGGATAAGGTCAAACTGGGCCAGCTGCTCTTTACCGATAAAAAAATTGAGGGTGTCCGTTTTACGGCACCTGCAAGCGGTGAAGTAGTATCCATTAACCGTGGCGAAAAGCGTCGCCTGCTATCTGTCGTTATTAAAGTTGACGAGAATGAAGAAGCGATGGCATTTGCTTCTCATGATCGCGCTTCTTTAGCGCAGCTTGACCGACAGTTGGTCGTTGACCAGCTCGTTGAGTCGGGGCTTTGGACAGCGTTACGCACACGTCCTTTCTCTCGCACGCCAGCTATTGATAGCATTCCTGCTGATATCTTTGTAACGGCCGTGGATACCCACCCGTTAAGCGCTGATCCAGCAATTGTCATCAATGAAGAAACCCAGGCATTTGAAGACGGCCTCAAGGTGCTAACACGCCTGACCGAGGGCAACGTTTTTCTGTGCACGGGGGCTGATGCCAATATCCCTGGCGGGGATATTGACGGTGTGAAAACCGAAAGTTTTGCCGGTCCGCATCCTGCGGGTCTGGTCGGTACGCATATCCATTATCTTTCGCCAGTCGCGCTGCACAAACAAGTCTGGCATATCGGTTATCAGGATGTGATCGCGTTTGGTAAGCTCTTTGCCGAAGGCAAACTGCATACAACTCGTGTTGTCGCTGTTGGCGGCCCACGCGCTGAAAAACCTCGTCTTCTGCGGACCCGCTTGGGAGCAAGTACCCAAGAGTTTTTAGCAGATGAAGTCATCAAACCCGATGACACCCGAGTAATTTCCGGTTCGGTTTTTTCGGGTTTCTCGGCGGAAGGTCACCTGACCTACCTGGGGCGTTTCAGCAACCAGATTAGCTTGCTTGAAGAGGGCAACAAGCGTGCCTTGTTAGGCTGGCTTTCTCTTGGGGCCGATCGTCACTCGATTCTGGGTATTTACCTCTCGCGTATTAAAGGCCTGCGTAACTACGCGCCTACCACGTCGACCAATGGCTCTGAACGTGCCATGGTGCCGATTGGTACTTACGAGACGGTAATGCCGCTGGATATCATGCCGACTCAGCTGCTGCGCTCGCTGATCGTGGGCGACATTGAAGTTGCCATGCAACTTGGGTGTCTGGAGCTAGACGAAGAGGATCTGGCGCTGTGCACATACGTTTGCCCCGGCAAATATGAGTATGGCCCTATCCTGCGTGACAACCTCGCCATGATCGAGAAAGAGGCCTAATAATGGGTATTCGACAAACACTCGATAATCTCGAGCCGCATTTCCATAAAGGCGGTAAGTACGAAAAGTTCTACCCGCTTTATGAAGCCGTAGATACGATTTTCTACTCACCCCCAAGCGTTGCCAAAACAACGTCGTTCGTGCGCGATGGTATCGACCTGAAGCGCATTATGATCACCGTTTGGCTGTGTACTTTCCCGGCAATGTTCTTTGGTATGTGGAACGCGGGTTGGCAAGCCAACGTGGCTATTGATGCAGGCTATGCCTCCATGGGTGGCTGGCGTGAAGCGATCCTGATGACCTTGGCTGGCGGGCATGATGCGGGTAGCTTGTGGTCCAACTTTGTTCTTGGCGCCACGTACTTCCTGCCTATCTACCTGGTCACTTTTGCCATTGGTGGTTTCTGGGAAGTACTGTTTGCGATCAAGCGTGGCCATGAAGTTAATGAAGGTTTCTTCGTTACTTCGGTGCTCTTTGCGCTGATTCTTCCGGCAACTATTCCGCTTTGGCAGGTAGCGCTGGGTATCACCTTTGGTGTCGTGATCGGTAAGGAAATTTTTGGCGGTACGGGCAAAAACTTCCTGAACCCGGCGCTTACTGGTCGTGCCTTCCTCTACTTCGCCTATCCTGCGCAAATTTCCGGCGATGCCATTTGGGTGCCCGCTGATGGTTATACGGGTGCAACGGTACTTTCGATGGCGTTCCAGGACGGCATGGGTGCAGTCACTAATGCGTTTAGCTGGTGGGATGCCTTCATTGGCTTTATTCCAGGCTCAGTAGGTGAGGTGTCGACGCTTGCGATCCTTGTCGGCGCATTGGTGCTGCTCTACACGCGTATTGCCTCGTGGCGAATAATGCTTGGCGTGTTCCTTGGAATGGTAGCCACCAGTACGTTGTTTAATCTGATTGGCTCCGATACCAACCCCATGTTTGCCATGCCGTGGTATTGGCACTTCGTGATAGGTGGGTTTGCATTCGGTATGGTCTTTATGGCTACTGACCCCGTCTCTGCTTCCATGACGACCCAGGGCCGTTTGATATTTGGTGCGCTCATTGGTGTACTGACGGTACTGATTCGCGTGGTTAACCCTGCCTTCCCCGAAGGCATCATGTTGGCAATTCTCTTTGCTAACCTGTTTGCACCATTGATTGACCACTTCTTCGTCCAGGCCAATATAAAACGCCGTATCAAGCGTACTGGCGTTCCGGCCGAGGAGACTGCCTAATGGCACAAGGTAATAACTCAATCAAGAAGATCCTGATTGTCGCGTTTTCATTGTGTATCGTGTGTTCGGTAATCGTTTCGACGGCCGCCGTGGCACTACGTCCTGCGCAGCAGCTCAATCAGGAATTAGATCGTAAAACCAACATCCTTAACGTGGCGCGTTTATACGAGCCGGGAATGGATGTAGAGGAAGCGTTCCGGACCCAAATTACAGCGCGTGTGGTTGAGCTTGAAACCGGTGAGTATACCGATGAGTTTGACCCCGAAACGTTTGATGGGTTTGAAGCATCACGTGATCCGGCAACCGGCCGCACGCTGTCCGGAGACCGCGATATCGCCGGGCTTTCTCGGGTTGAAAATTACGCGACTGTTTATTTGGTCGGTAATGCAGACGACCCAGACCAAATCGTATTGCCGATTCGTGGGCAAGGCCTGTGGGGCCGGATGATGGGCTTTTTGTCGATCGAAGGTGACGGTAATACTATCATCAGTATTACCTACTATGACCACAGTGAAACGCCGGGTTTGGGTGCTGAAGTGAACAACCCGCGTTGGCAAGCGCAGTGGGAAGGCAAAGAAATTTACGCTGAAGAAGGTTCTCTTTCGCCAGCCATCCACTTAACCAAAGGCGGCGCGAGTAACGAAAATGAAGTTGACGCGTTATCCGGTGCTACCCTCACCAGTAATGGTGTGACCAATATGCTGCAATTTTGGTTAAGCGAAGAAGGGTTTGGTCCGTACCTTGCGACATTCCGCAGTGGTGCTGATCCGGAAGATGCCGACAACACCGATACCGACTTCGAAGACGGTGAGGGGGCTTAATCATGGCGGACGTAAATGCAAAAAGCGTTTTAATAGCGCCTATTTTTCAGAACAACCCCATTGCACTTCAGATATTGGGGATCTGTTCTGCGCTGGCAGTAACGACCAGCATGAGCGTGTCGTTGGTAATGGCGTTAGCTGTTATTTTCGTAACATCGCTCTCAAGCTTTTTCGTATCATTGATTCGGAATCATATTCCTTCTTCGATCCGTATTATTGTGCAGATGACGATTATTGCTTCATTGGTAATCGTGGTTGACCAGATCCTCAAAGCCTATGCTTATGAAATGTCCAAGCAGCTGTCGGTATTTGTGGGTCTGATCATCACCAACTGCATTGTAATGGGTCGTGCGGAAGGCTTTGCCATGTCCAACACTCCCGGCATGTCTTTCCTGGACGGCATCGGGAATGGCTTGGGCTATGGGTTCGTGTTGCTGGTGGTTGGCTTCTTCCGTGAGCTGTTGGGTGCGGGTAGTGTGTTCGGTTTTACTATCCTGCCTACCGTTCAAGATGGTGGCTGGTATGTGCCTAACGGCCTGCTGCTGTTGCCTCCGTCCGCTTTCTTTATTATCGGCCTGATGATTTGGGTTATGCGCTCAATCGATCCAGGGCAGGTAGAAGAGACTGAGTTCAAGATGAAGGAAAACTCCAAGCCACAGGAGGCTGTGTAAAATGGAACACTATTTAAGCCTTTTCGTCGCTTCGGTTTTTGTTGAAAACCTGGCCTTGGCATTCTTTCTGGGGATGTGTACTTTTCTCGCGGTCTCCAAGAAGGTTTCCTCCGCGTTTGGCCTGGGCATTGCGGTTATTGTCGTCCTGACTATTTCAGTGCCTGTTAATAACCTGGTATTCAACCTTCTGCTTGCGCAAGGTGCACTTTCCTGGACCGGTATTAGCGGTGCTGAGAACATTGATCTCTCATTCCTTGGGTTATTGAGCTATATCGGCGTCATTGCAGCACTAGTGCAAATCCTTGAAATGTTCTTGGATAAGTACGTGCCTGCACTGTATAACGCGCTTGGCGTATTCCTGCCGCTTATTACCGTCAACTGTGCCATCCTGGGTGGCGTGCTGTTCATGGTTGAGCGTAACTACAACTTCGGTGAATCCCTCGTTTATGGTTTTGGATCCGGTGTTGGTTGGGCGTTGGCTATTACGGCCTTGGCAGGTATCCGTGAAAGGCTGAAATACAGCGATGTGCCTGGTGGCTTGCAAGGGCTGGGTATTACTTTCATCACCGTAGGTCTGATGTCGTTGGGCTTTATGTCCTTCTCGGGCATTCAGCTCTAAACGGAGCCGGTTTTTCCCGGCGGCGTTCTGCGCTGCCGGGTTACAGGAAACCTCAGCAATAGGAAACCGACATGGTTGATACATCTGTCATCTTGCTCGGTGTTGTCATGTTCACGATCATCGTTATTAGCTTAACGGCGATCATTCTGGCAGCGCGCAGCAAGCTTGTGAGTAGCGGGGACGTGACGATTGAAGTTAATCACGACCCTGAGCACACCTTGACGACTCAGGCCGGTGGTAAGCTTTTAAACACCTTGGCGGCAAATGGTATTTTCCTCTCCTCGGCATGTGGTGGCGGTGGTTCTTGCGCCCAATGTAAATGCCGTGTGGAAGAGGGTGGTGGTTCCATTCTGCCGACTGAAGAGTCGCATTTCACCATGCGTGAAAAGAAAGAGGGCTGGCGGCTCTCTTGCCAGGTGCCCGTTAAGCAAGACATGAAGATCGAAGTACCTGAGGAAGTGTTCGGCGTTAAAAAGTGGGAAACCGAAGTTATCGCTAACCCTAACGTCGCGACCTTCATCAAGGAACTGAACCTAAAACTGCCTGAAGGCGAAGAAGTTGCCTTCCGCGCAGGTGGTTATGTTCAGCTGGTTGCACCGCCTTACGATATTAAATTCTCCGATTTTGATATCGAGGAAGAGTATCGCGGCGATTGGGACAAGTTTGGAATTTTCAAGGTTGCCCATAAGAGCAATGAGGAAGTGATTCGCGCCTACTCTATGGCGAACTACCCGGAAGAGAAGGGTATCCTCAAGTTCAACATTCGTATTGCTACACCGCCCCCAGGCAGCAGTCATCCGCCGGGCCTAATGTCTACCTACGTCTTCAACTTGAAACCTGGTGACAAGGTGACCGTAATGGGTCCGTTTGGTGAGTTCTTCGCCAAGGATACCGACGCCGAAATGATCTTTATCGGTGGTGGTGCGGGTATGGCGCCGATGCGTAGCCATATCTTCGATCAGCTTAAGCGTCTTAAGTCTAAGCGTAAAATGTCTTTCTGGTACGGTGCTCGCTCTTGGCGTGAAACCTTCTACAACGAAGAGTACGATCAGTTGGCAGAAGAGTTCCCGAATTTTGAATGGCATCTGGCGCTTTCTGATCCGCAGCCTGAAGATAATTGGGAAGGGCCGACGGGCTTTATCCATAATGTACTGTATGAAAACTATCTGAAGGACCATCCGGCGCCTGAGGATTGTGAATACTACATGTGTGGGCCGCCCATGATGAATGCTTCCGTGATTAAGTTGCTGCTTGATCTCGGGGTTGAGCCTGAAAATATCATGCTGGATGACTTCGGCGGGTAAGCGCTCAGGTAATCGAAAGTAGCCTTCGGGCACATTTGGGGCTGGCCGTAAGGTTGGCCCCATTTGTTTTGAATAGACTCAAGCCTACGCTACCTTCGCTAATAGGTGCTGAGCGGTGAATAAGTGCTTGGCAGTTATAAGTACATGGCAGCTAATAAGTATGTGTCAGCTAAGGTACAATTAAGGTATAGCGAGTATCTGGAAGGCACTAATTGCCTAAGCTGTTGTCGGTAGGTGGTGCATCCATAGCAATGCAGGGAGGTTAACATGGCGATTTGGCTACTGGTATTTGGCTTTATGGCGTTGATAATGTGCGCAATGGCGGTTGGCGTTTTAATGGGTCGTAAGCCTATCGCAGGTTCATGTGGCGGTTTAAACCAGATTGGTATGAAAGACGGCTGCGATATTTGTGGCGGTAAAGATGACGTATGTGAAGAGGAGAACCGCAAGCGAGGAAATGTGCGTCGCCGCAGTGATGAAAGCCGCGGAGCGGACTTGGGCTACGACGCTACACGGCGCTAGCACAATCCGTAACCGTATCGGAAAGAGAAAGAGTGCAGGGCGCAGCCGAGAGATCAGCTGCGCCTTATTATTGGGGAACGAGGAGACGCAGAGAGTATGGCGGTTCACAATTACGATGTCGTGGTTATTGGTACAGGCCCTGCAGGTGAAAGCGCGGCTATTAACGCCGCCAAGCACGGTAAGCGTGTAGCGATTATCGAAAAGCAGGCACAGGTAGGCGGTAACTGTACCCATTGGGGCACTATTCCCTCCAAAGCGTTGCGCCACCAGGTTAAGCAAATCATGGCGTTTAACACCAACCGAATGTTTCGCGATATTGGTGAGCCGCGCTGGTTTTCTTTCCCTAAAGTGATGGAGCGTTCGCGCGGCACGATTGATAAACAGGTAGAAATGCGTACTACCTTTTATGCCCGCAATCGAATCGACTTGTTTCATGGTATTGCGCGCTTTAAAGATGCGCATACCGTGGTTGTGCGCGACCAGCATGAAGGAATGGAAGAGCTGGTCGCCAAAAAAATTGTGATTGCTACCGGCTCACGGCCCTATCGGCCCGCGGACATCAACTTCCGCCACCCACGTATCTACTGCTCTGACACTATTCTAAGCCTTTCTCATACACCGCGTACGTTAGTGATTTTTGGTGCAGGCGTTATCGGCTGTGAATATGCGTCAATTTTCTCAGGATTAGGCCTCAAGGTAGATCTCATCAACAACCGTGACAGCCTGCTTTCATTTCTTGATGATGAAATCAGTGATGCGCTCTCTTACCACCTGCGTAAACATGGCGTATTGATCCGTCATAACGAGGAATACGCGAGTGTAGAAGGCGATGAGTCTGGCGTTGTCGTACATCTTAAGTCGGGCAAGAAGATCCGCGCTGATGCGTTCTTATGGGCCAATGGTCGCACGGGCAATACCGATAGCCTGGGGCTTGAGAATATTGGATTAGAAGCCAATGGGCGCGGCCAGCTCAGCGTTGATGAACACTACCGTACGACAATTCCGCATATTTATGCCGCCGGTGACGTGATCGGTTGGCCAAGCCTTGCCAGTGCCGCGTATGACCAGGGGCTAAACCTTTGCAACGAGCTGCTCGATAAAGAGTATCGCTTCGTCAACGATGTACCTACCGGCATTTACACTATTCCTGAAATTAGTTCGTTTGGACCTAACGAGCGCGAGTTGACTGAAGCCAAAGTGCCCTATGAAGTCGGAAAAGCGTTCTTTAAAGATACCGCGCGTGCGCAAATAACCGGCGATGTCGTGGGTATGCTGAAGATTCTCTTCCATCAGGATACGTTGGAAATCCTGGGGATCCACTGTTTTGGTGACCAGGCCTCCGAGATTCTACATATCGGCCAGGCCATTATGCAGCAGCCGGGCGAAGCCAATACGCTTAAGTACTTTGTGAACACAACCTTTAACTATCCAACGATGGCAGAAGCGTACCGAGTGGCAGCACAAAATGGCTTGAACAGAGTGTTTTAACGCGTTTTGGGTAGTGTAAAGCGCAGGTGTAGTGTCATACATCGCTGTGTGAAAGGGGCCACCAGAAATTGCGTGGCCCCTTTTGCATACTTAATATTCATCCAGTAACTGCTGCGCGCGTGCCTGCCAACTGCCGTCTATTGATGCTGCCTGCATCAAGGCGTTGCGTGCTTCGTCGGGCTTATCCTGTTGCAGCAGCAAAATACCCAGGTTGAGCCAAGCGGCCCCCATGTGTGCATCGTGCTGGGTCGCTGCATCAAAGGCTGTCATCGCTTCCTTGGGCTGGCTGTCGGCGTACAGCGCGTTGCCCAGCGCAAACTGCGCCAGTGGGTCAGTTGGGTAGCGGTTAACCAGAGCTTGCCAACTGCTTAGAGCTTCTTTGGGGCCGTGAGCTTCTTCGTAAGCGCTAATAGCCTCCAGTGCATTGCGGGCACTAATGCCTTCCGGCAGAGTGCCGGGGTTGGCCACAATAAATCCCCAGCGACCACTGCGCGCCCAGGTCGCACCAAAGCGGCTAAACGACAACGTATGTCGCTCACGTTCACCACTGCGCAGGATGAGCGTTTCATCAGGCAAATCAAATCCGATAGCCACCGCGTAGTGCCACATGGGATAAATAGGCAGTGACAGGTTCTGCATCACCACGACTGGGTCGCCGTTAGCCAAATGATTTAACAGTGCATCCATGGTACCGCGAATGGGGTAGGCAAGCTGTTGGTGGCGGCGAACGGTGGACAGCATTTCAGGTTGAACGCTACCGTCACGCCCTGGCAAGAATACTTGCGGAATCAGCTGGTCAACGCCCACCTCAACGCCTTGGTAGTTCAACACCATGGCAAGCGTTGCCGGGCCACACTGGTACTCGCTTTGGGCAAAAAACGGCACGGCACGATTTTCTACCTGAGGGGTCAAGGCTTCGTAGGTGCTGTCGAGTAAAATGGGGCTGCGGGCACAGGCAGAAAGCAGTAGGGCGAGCATAAAAACGCCCGCAAAGCGGGCGTAGGGTAACAATGTTTTCATAGTGACTGGCTTAGCGGGTAAACGGATAAACGTCGGTTAAACCGAGAATATCAGTAATCAGCAAAATGATGAAAACGGCAAACAGGGCACCGATAACACCGCCGCCTGCACCGGCAGGCAACTGATCAAGCTGCTGAGCCATTTGCTGTGCTTCGGCATCGCTCAGAGCGGCAACGCGGGCGTCTACCTCATCAAGATCCACACCCTGCTTTAGCAGTTGGTCCTGTACATCGGCACGGGCCAGAATTTCGTTTATCCGCTCACGGTCAGCGCCGACACGATCACCTGCTAAAACAGACTGAGTTGAAACTAAATCCATGGATTGGGGGGCGGCAGGCGCAGCAGCGACGGGCAGGCTGGTGATCACTAGCGCCGCGATCAAGAGGGTAGAGAGGTAAGCGCGCAATGTTTTCATCGTCTTCTTCCTTAGAGACTGGTCAGGGGTGTCGAGCATTGTGCTGCTCTAATCACTAGTATAGGAATAAAGAGGACAGGCTTTAAGTCTATTGTCCAATATGCTAATTATTTGCACTAATGCGATAGGTCCAGGCTGTTTCAGCAAGAATACCTTTTCCGCCTGCCATGGTCATCGCCAAGTCATGAAGGCCTGGCCATAAGGGCACGTTAGCGGCCCCTTTAACGGCTAAGTCCAGCCGTTGGGCCATCAAAAGCAGCTTGTGCAAACGCTTCATGGGAAGACGCTTTATGGCCTTTTGATAAGCGGGGCGGCGCTTGTCAAAAATCATTGGCTTTTGGGTTTTGCAGGCGTGCTCAAAACTTTGGCCTTGATCCAGGTGCTGATGCAAAGAGAGTAGCGTGCGCAACTCACGGCTTAATGCCCATAGCACAATGGGTGCTTCGACCCCTTCACTACGCAGCCCCTGCACTATGCGTGAGGCACGGCTAACCTCACCTTTTAAGCAGGCATCCGCCAGGTTGAACACATCAAAGCGCGAGCTATCCTCTACGCCCTGGGCGATGCTCTCAACGTTTAAGCGGGTACCTTGCGGATGAATCAGCGAGAGTTTTTGAAGCTCCTGATCAGCGGCCAGCAGGTTACCCTCAGTGCGTTCACCCAGTAGGCGCGCAGCCTCAAGGTCAATCTGCAAGCCATGCATTGATGCTCGATCACGTAGCCAGTAGCCCAGGCGAGCATTATCTACGGGCCATACGGGGACAAACAGGCCGTGCTTATCAAGGGCTTTAAACCAGGCACTTTTCTGCTGTTTGCCATCCAGCTTACCCATGCTGAGTAGCAGTAGGTCGTCGCTGTTTGCGATGGTTTCAGCGTACTGCGCTAGTGCTTTGCTGCCTTCCTGGCCCAGTTTATGGGTGCCCAAGCGAACTTCCATCAACTTGCTGGTTGCAAATAATGAAAGGTTGCTGGCGGCCTCCAGTAAGCGGCCCCAGGCAAAGTTGGCATCTACGTCCAGTACTTCGCGCTCTTCAATACCGGCCTGGCGTGCGGCGGCACGTACCGCATCACAGGCATCGCGGTGCTGGAGCGGCTCATCGCCCGCTACGATGACGACCTTAGGCAGCGCTTTACTTAAGGCACCCGGCAATTGGTCGGCAAAAACCTTCACTCAACACCCTTAATGTTAACCAAGCGCTCCACAATACGTTGTGCTAGCTCCCGGGTAAGCGATCGCTCTGCTTCGTTGAACAAGGTTTCACGATTGAGCAAATCATCATCGTTAACACGGATGGTTCTGCTGACAGATACGTTACTGCTGTTAAGCGCATAGGCATTGGTCTGACGCTGCTGTACCGAGAGCGTTGTGCTCAGCACCAGCTCGTGTTCACGGCTGGCGCGACTATCGCTACCAATACGTCGCTCCAGTAAGGAAGGGGTGCCTAACGTGACGCGCCAAGGCGCGTCAGGTCTAATCTCGGTTCCTAACTGTGTCAGGCGTGCACGTAGTTGCTGGGCCGTGGTGCTATTAATGTCTCCTTCCAGCGTCAGTGCGGGCAGGCTGGGCATAGCGCTATGGCCGCGCAGATGAAAGCCACAACCGCTGAGTAGCACCGCCGCTGAAGCGGCGATGCTGGTTGTCAAAAATGTGCGTCGATTCATCCGCTTACCACAATGTTTACCAGCTTGCCTGGCACGACGATCACTTTACGGACCGTTTTGTCTTCCAGGTGGCGCTGGACGTTTTCGTTTTCCATCGCCAGTTTCTCGATGGCTGCTTTATCTGCACTAGCCGGTGCTTCCAGGCGTGCACGCAACTTACCGTTTACTTGCACGACAAGTTCAATGCTATCGCGAGTAAGCGCTGCTTCATCAAGCACTGGCCACTGCACTTCAATAGCGGGTTCTGCATGCCCCAGGTTCTGCCACAACTGATGGCACACGTGCGGAGTGATTGGGGAAAGCAGCAAGATACATGCTTCCAGCGTTTCACGGCTTACCGCTAAACCAAGCTCAGAGGTGTCATCAAACTTGCCAAGCGCGTTGGAAAGCTCCATGACTGCCGCGATAGCGGTATTAAAGGTGGTGCGGCGGCCAATATCGTCGCTGGCTTTCTTGATGGTTTCATGCGTTTTCCGACGCAGTGCTTTTTGGTCATCATTAAGCGCATCAACCTTCAGCTCACCCGGTGTGCCGGCTTCAAGATGCTCGCTCACCTGGCGCCAAATGCGCTTGATGAAGCGGTGCGCACCTTCAACACCTGAGTCAGACCATTCCAGCGACTGCTCGGGCGGGGCTGCAAACATCATGAACAAGCGGACAGTATCAGCACCGAACTTGTCGATCATCGACTGCGGATCAACGCCGTTATTTTTCGATTTGGACATTTTTTCGATGCCGCCCATCTCAACCGGCTGGCCATCACTTATCAGGATAGCGCTTAGCGGACGGCCTTTCTCATCACGCTGAACGTCGACATCGTCCGGGTTGAACCACTGTTTACCGCCGTTATCGGTATGGCGATAGTAGGTTTCCGCGATGACCATGCCTTGGGTAAGCAACTGCTGGAAGGGCTCATCAGAATCCACCAGGCCAAAGTCGCGCATCAGCTTATGGAAGAAACGTGCGTATAGCAGGTGCAAAATGGCGTGCTCGATACCGCCGATATAAAGATCAACCGGTAACCAGTAGTTGGCGCGATCATCCAGCATGGCGTCATGGTTATCGGCGCAGCAGAAGCGCGCAAAGTACCAAGAGGATTCCATAAAGGTGTCAAACGTATCGGTTTCACGTACCCAGCCATCGCCCAGGTCGGAAAACTCAGGCATTTTCTTGAGCGGTGAGCCGGAGGCGTCAACCGTCACTTCCATGGGCAGTGATACCGGGAGCTCTTCATCGGTCAGCGGAACGGTCTGGCCTTCCGGGCCGTATTTAACCGGAATAGGCGCCCCCCAATACCGCTGGCGGGCAACCCCCCAATCGCGCAGGCGATAGTTGGTTTTAACCTCGCCACGGCCCATTTCGGCAAGTTTTGCGGCAATCGCGTCAAAGGCCTGCTCAAACTCCAAGCCATCGAACTCACCGGAGTTGATCAGCGCGCCATGCTCAATATACGCGGCTTCGGAAAGGTCGGGCGTATTGCCGTTTTCATCGGCAATAACAGGTTTAATATCGACACCGTACTTGGTGGCGAACTCCCAGTCGCGCTGGTCGTGGGCAGGTACTGCCATGACAGCGCCGGTGCCGAACTCCATAAGTACAAAGTTGGCCACAAACACCGGGACTTTAGCGCCGCTAAGCGGGTGAATGGCGACATGACCGGTGGCCATGCCAAGTTTCTCTTTAGTGGCCATTTCAGCTTCTGAGGTGCCGCCTTTGGCGCACTCTTCACAGAAGGCTGCCAGCTCTGTGTTTTGTTCTGCCGCCTGTTTGGCAAGTGGGTGGCCAGCGGCTACCGCGACGTAGGTAACCCCTGACAGCGTATCCGGGCGAGTGGTGTAAACGGCTAGTGGTTCAGCCGCGCTACCGTCTGCCGCTTCGATATCAAACGTCAGCTCAACACCACGCGATTTACCAATCCAGTTGCGCTGCATGGTTTTGACCTGCTCAGGCCATTCTACTTTGTCCAGGTCGGTCAAAAGCTCATCGGCGTAGTCGGTGATCTTCAAGAACCACAGCGGAATTTCCTTACGCTCAACCAGCGCACCTGAGCGCCAGCCGCGGCCGTCAATGACCTGCTCATTGGCAAGTACGGTCTGGTCAACCGGGTCCCAGTTCACTGTGGACATCTTCTTGTAAACCAGGCCTTTCTCGACCAATTTGGTAAAGAACCACTGCTCCCAGCGATAGTAGCTGGTATCGCAGGTGGCGAATTCGCGGCTCCAGTCGTAGGCAAAGCCTAGCGCCTTCAACTGGTTGCGCATGTAATCAATGTTTTGGTACGTCCATTCCGCAGGCGGCACCTGGTTTTGGATCGCTGCGTTTTCCGCAGGCATGCCAAACGCGTCCCAGCCCATGGGCTGCATCACATTTTTACCCTGCATGCGCTGGAAACGTGAAACGACGTCACCGATAGTATAGTTACGCACATGGCCCATATGCAGCTTGCCGCTGGGGTAGGGGAACATGGATAGGCAGTAAAACTTCTCGCGGTTCGCGTCTTCTACTGCTTTGAAGCACTGATGTTTGTCCCAGTACTGCTGGGCGTCACGTTCAATTTCACGAGGGCTATAGTGTGCGTCCATCGGTTTTTTTAATGCCTTGGCGTATTCGCCCAATAGGGCGCAAAGTGAATGGTAGATGACGACTGTCAGATAAGTAGTGTCGATTGTATCCTATGAAGGGGTATCCTTGAACGGCAAGCTGATGATAGGAAACACCTGCGTCGACAAAAGGAGAGGCATCATGAGTGAACAACACAATGACCACCGCTTGCGCGAAGGCTATGAGCGCTTGCTGGAGCGCATGCAGCATGGCGCAAATGACTTAACCTGGGACAACCTGCAAAAGGATTTAGACGACGCAGTCGCTTTTGAAGCGGAGCTTGAAGAGTACACGAAAGATGAGCTGGCCCTGCTGCGAGCTTGGGTTGAGCGCGACTTAAAAGATATGCGCCACTACCTGGCAGATACCGGGATGCAGGTCGCTACCTGGTTGGGTGTCGATATCAGTGGGCTTTCACGTCGCGTTGCGGAGTCACTACTTTCCATCGCCGATCGAAGCATTGTAGAGCGTGAGCGCTTTGATGACGATCTTGAGGCGGCTCGGGCAGATTACTGCGAAGGTGAAATGGCAGCACCAGGTTTGATGGCCTGTGTCCACTGTGATGCCCAGGTAATGCTGCCCCATGTGGCGCGCCTTGAGCCTTGCCATCAATGTGGTCACCGCTACTTTTATCGGTTTCCCAGTAAGATTATCGAAACCTGAGCATCTCTCTAACCGCTAACAAACGGTGTGGGCAGCGAGGGCGGTTCAGAGCAGGGGCTCGCCGAAGGGGGCTGCCCCTGTTGTGTTGGTAATTCCGTGTGATGCAATAGGCGAGGAGCTACGTCACCAGATAGCTCATCGCCGTGATTGAGGCTAGCGAAAGTAGACTCATCACCGCTGCATAAAGAAGATTGTTTTTCATCATGTGGTAACCGTTGATCCCGTAGCGGCCCTGAAGGCTCAGGTTAATCCCTGATAAAGGCCCGACGCTGGTGCCCACGGCCCATGAACATAAACAGACAAACGCAAACAGAGTGTGCTCTCCACCGTGCAAACTTACGATAGAGGCCAGCACCGATACCCCAATAATTGGGTGGAGCCCCACCAGCGCACTCAGCACAATGCTGAGAAAACTGATCATGCCTTGCTGCGCGCCAAAGGTTTCGAATAGCGTCCAACCATTGCCCGCTACGGCAGCCACAAGCGCTGAAAGCCCCAGCGTAAAAAGCCCCGCCGCTAAAAACAGCGAGACTTCTCCTCGCATGGCCGGGAGCCGTGTGGTGGTGTGCTGGCGAACACGCCACAACGTATAGCCGATGCCTTCGCGCAGGTTATAGATCAAGGCAACGGCCGGGATCAAAAAAGTAATAATGCCAACGATTGAGAGCCTGGGCGTTAGCCAGAAATGAAACACCATGACCAACAAGGCCATGATCACGGGCATTAGCAGGCTACGCGGTGCCAGAGAAAAGCCATACACCTCACGTAAATCAAATCGACGGCCAAGTTCAAGCGTCGTTAGCAACCCGGAAATCATTGCTAATGGGAATCCAAAGAGTGCCACGTAGGAGTACTGCATCTGCGGTGCGAGTGCGATCACTATTCCCATGGAAGCAAAAAACGGTGACCATAGCGCGGCACTTGAAAGCCCTCGATTCAATGCCAGGTACTGTGGAATCGTTAAAGGAGCCGTTCGTGCCAATCGGTCACCGACCATAATAACGGTTGATATATTCAAAATCGTGCCCAGAAAATGCACGCCAAGCCAGGTACGTAATACGCCGCCACTGCCCGTTAAGCGTTTGCCTGGCGCTTTTTTTCGCCCTTGCTGTTTACCTACCAGGGAAATAAAGCTGACGCCTACCAGCATGGCCACTACAAAGGCATTGCCCTGCAGCATAGCGGGCCAATCTACGTGGTTATGGTAATAAAAACGCGCCACCAGCAGCATTAATATGCCCAAAACCATCAACACGCCGGCCTGAAAACGTGAGCGCTTGGGAATGTCCTTCCACAGCAATATCACGGCGAGCCACAACACATAGCTCACTGCGTGCGCCGTGTTTATCAGACCGGTAAACCCAAGAATCTGTGCGATCAACCCAAGCAGAATCAGCACACCCGCCAAGCGCTGCCGAAAAGTCGTTTCTTGCATGCTAAACCCTTAAAGTGAATTAGCAGGCTAATAGGGTTGGCACTGAAAGGCTAGTCGCAGCCGATATGCTTCAATAAATCGATGAGGTTTTTAATGAAAATAAGGTCAATGAACAGCGCTGATTTGGATGAAGCTGCAAACGTTCATTCACTGGCATTCCCTCGCCAAACGCATTCGTATGAATGGTTGGAATGCAGTCTCAGTGCCTCTCCTCGATTTCTTTGCTTTGTCGTAGAGGAGGAGTGTAGCGTTATTGGATATATTGTTTGGATGCAAAAGAGCGGCTTCCGTCCGGAAGCGGTTCTGGAGTTAGAGCAATTGGCAGTATTGCCAAATCGTCAAGGTAAAGGTGTTGGGGAACAATTAATCGAAAATTCACTCCCTTTGGTTAAAGAGCAGCTGGCAAAACAGGGTTCCACGTTAAAGCACGTATTGGTCACCACTAGAGCGGATAACGTTGCTCAACGGTTATATAGATCCACATTAGGTGCTGAGGTTGAAGCCACTATTAGTAATTTATATTCATCGGACGAGGTGTTGATGATTGCGCGTATGGGTAGAGTATAAGGGCCACTATTAAATGCAGTTAATACGTCCAAACGTAGAGTATGAGCAAAGCTATCGAACGTATATTCAAGAGCTTGGCGATGAGGAGCGATATCCTTTTCCTCTGGATTTTGATCACACTGATTTTAAGGGGCTGTTAGCCAAGCTGGAAACATTCAGAAACGGCACTGATCTTCCAGAGGGAGTTGTGCCGTCTAGCACCTACTGGTTGGTAGGTAAAAAAGAGCTCTTGGGAGTGTCTAACCTCCGACATCATCTTAATGACCGAATACGGCATGTCGGTGGCCATGTTGGGCTTGGTATAAGGCCTTCCCAACGAGGAGGCGGGCTTGGGAATCAGCTTCTTGCGCTTACGTTGAGTAAGGCTTTTGAGCGAGGCATTCATCCCGTGCATATCCACTGTTATAAACACAACGTGGCTTCTTCAAAAATAATCATTGCAAATGGTGGCTGTTTGGAATCGGAAATTAACGACGGTGGAAAGGTTGTTCAACGATACGCAGCCAATACCCCTTGGTAGTCGCTATCACGTTAATCAGTGGTACTTGATATTGCTTCGTGGTGCCGCGGTTTGGCAGGAAAAAGCACGCGCACACCTACTAAATGCTTATTCGGAAAGTTACTTAAGTAATGGGCTATCACACACAGCTTAAACAATGGATCGTTCAGGATAAAAAGCGTATGGAGGCGCTATTCGCGGCGGCTCAATTGAGGCTGCCTGACGGATGTCTCGCTGCGGGTTTTGTGCGTAATCTTGCTTGGGACAAAATGCATGAATATTCGCGTCCTACCGTGCTTAACGATATTGATTTGATTTATTTTGATGAAAGCGATATTTCTGAAACAAAAGATCACGATATTGAACAACAGCTTAAAAGCGTTTCAGATTTCCCATGGTCGGTAAAAAATCAGGCAAGAATGCATATGCGAAACCTGGATCCGCCCTACACCTCAACGGCGGATGCCATGAGCTACTGGGTGGAGATTCAAACCGCCGTGGGCGCACAACTTGATGGTGACGTGATGATTATCGCACCGTTGGGTATTGAGTCTTTATTTGATTTTACGATCACCCTAAATGCTAAAAGACCTAAACCAGCCGATTTTAGGCAGCGTGTTGCTGAAAAACGCTGGCTGGAAATTTGGCCCCGACTGATAGTCAACAGCGATTAATCACAGGTAACACAAGGTTTATTAGTGTTTGCTAAAAACTGATTGCCCAGATTATACAGTGAATGTTTTAGTTAATGTGGATACTGTTTTCGTCGCCTCCAGTGCCTCAATCATTTTTATCGCGGCGTTGGAAAGTGTCCGATTGGTATGCACCAAATAGCCGAGCGGCCTATAGATGGGCGGTGTATCTATTTTTAACTCGACCAGCTCACTATTAATCATCCCCTCAGGCAGTAGGCTCCACCCAAGCCCAACACTGCACATCATCTTTAATGTTTCCAAATAGTTGGTAGCCATACTGATCTGTAGAGACAGGCCCGCTTTGGCAAAACGTTGCTCAATCAATGTACGGGTAAATGTTTTGGCGCTAGGTAGAACACATTTATAGTGACAAAGTGCTTCAAGGCTAAGGATAGCGGCTTGAGCTAGCGGGTGGTCGGGCGCGCAAACAAAACATAGCCGGTCATGCCAAAGGTTCACCACGTTTAATTGCTCAACAGGGTGGGGGGCGAGCGTCACCACGGCCATTTCCAGGGTGCCATCCTGCACGCCCTGGTAGGCAAACTCTGAATCCAGAAAATGCAGATCCAATTCTACTTCTGGATGGCGCTGGGTGTAGTTTTTTAACACAGGTGGCAGGCGGTGTAAGCCAATGTGATGGCTGGTAGCCAGCGTTAATTGGCCACCCACCTGGCCAGAAAGATTCGCGAGTGCTCGGCGGCTATCTTCTACCGCTAACAGAATTCGCTTGGCTTGTGGCAGTAATAAATGGCCTGCCTCGGTAAGTGAAATACGCCTGCCAATACGGTCAAACAGCCGCGTGCCCACCAGCGACTCCAGCGTGGCAATGCGTTTGCTAACCGCTGGCTGAGTGAGATAAAGCTGCTCGGCGGCGCGCGAGAAGCTTTGTGTTTCAGCAACGGCTAAAAACGCTTGTAGGCTCTGGGTGTCCACGTGGTGCTCACTATTGTGTGGTTAGTATTGGTGTATTCCAGTATGGAATCATACCTATAAATAACATGAATTGCTTTTATGGTCGCTACGCGTAACACTGGCTGCATCGTCACATTAAGCAGCACGTAGAGGCTGCGATACCGAACTAGCAGGGCGCTTGCCCAGGAGAGCCGCATGTCAGGTCAAACCCTTTACGACAAACTCTGGAACCAGCACTTGGTGAAGCAGCGCGATGACGGCACGGCGCTGATCTACATTGACCGCCAACTGCTTCACGAAGTGACCTCTCCGCAAGCGTTTGAAGGGTTGCGCTTGGCCAAACGTATGCCGTGGCGCCTGGATGCAAACCTGGCAACGCCGGATCATAACGTCCCAACGACGACGAAAGAGCGCGCCGAAGGTAATAGCGGCATTAAAGACCCGGTGTCGTTGATTCAGGTTCAGACGCTTGACGACAACTGCGTTGAGTACGGAATTGAAGAGTTTAAAATTAACGACCCCCGCCAGGGAATCGTGCACGTGGTTGGGCCAGAGCAGGGCGCCACGTTGCCCGGTATGACCGTCGTTTGCGGTGACTCCCATACGGCCACTCACGGTGCTTTTGGCGCGCTGGCTCACGGTATCGGCACGTCTGAAGTTGAGCACGTATTGGCGACGCAATGCCTGTTGGCACAAAAAATGAAGAACATGCAGGTGCGCGTTGAGGGGGAGCTTGGCCTCGGCGTGACCGCCAAAGATGTGGTACTGGCCATTATCGGCAAGATCGGCACAGCAGGTGGTACGGGCTACGCTATCGAATTTGCGGGCAGCGCTATCGGATCGCTCTCCATGGAAGGCCGTATGACCGTGTGTAATATGGCGATTGAAGCGGGTGCCCGGGTCGGGTTGATTGCGGTGGACAACACGACGATTGATTACCTGGCCAAGCGCCCCTTTGCGCCGACCGCTGAGCAGTGGGAAGCCGCAGTGGCTGACTGGCGTCAACTGGTATCAGATGACGATGCCGCGTTCGACAAAGTAGTGACCCTGAAGGCCGAAGATATCGAGCCGCAGGTCAGTTGGGGAACCAGCCCCGAGATGGTGACAGGTATTTCCGGGCACGTGCCAGACCCGCAAGCCTCCCAGGATGAAACCGTGCAGCGCAGCCATGCTCGCGCGCTTGAATATATGGGCTTGCACGCTAACCAAAAAATTACCGATATCAAGCTCGATAAAGTGTTTATTGGTTCGTGTACTAACTCGCGTATCGAGGATTTGCGTGAGGCTGCCAAAGTGGCTCAAGGCAATAAAGTGGCAGGTTCCATTAAGCTTGCCATGGTGGTGCCGGGTTCTGGCCTTGTGAAACGCCAGGCAGAAGAGGAAGGGCTGGATAAAATCTTCATCGACGCTGGTTTCGAGTGGCGCGAGCCGGGCTGCTCCATGTGTCTGGCCATGAATGCTGATAAATTGGGCGCAGGCGAGCACTGCGCATCGACCTCCAACCGCAACTTCGAAGGACGCCAAGGGTACGGTGGTCGTACGCACCTGGTGAGCCCGGCCATGGCGGCAGCGGCTGCGGTTGCTGGCCACTTTGTTGATGTACGCAGTTTATCCGCCAACGATGCTACCCACGCCCAGGAGGCTTAAACCATGAAAAAGTTTACTCGTTTTGAAGGCGTGGTTGCCCCGCTTGATCGCGCTAACGTCGATACCGATTTAATTATTCCCAAGCAGTTCTTGAAATCGATCAAGCGGACCGGCTTCGGTGTGAATCTGTTTGATGAATTGCGCTATTTGGATGAAGGGCAGCCGGGGCAGGATTGTTCCAGTCGCCCGCTGAACCCTGATTTCGTGCTCAACCAGCCGCGTTTTAAGGGGGCTGAGGTGTTGCTGGCTCGGCGCAACTTTGGCTGTGGAAGCTCGCGGGAACACGCGCCGTGGGCACTGGAAGATTTTGGTTTTAAAGTAGTGATTGCGCCAAGCTTTGCAGATATTTTTTACAATAACGCGTTTAAAAATGGCATCTTGCTGATCACGTTAAGCGAAGAAGAAGTGGATCGCTTGTTTACAGGCGTTGATGCTAATGAAGGCTATCAGCTGGATATCGACTTGGAGAACCAGCGGGTCATCACGCCGAGCGGCGAAATTCTTGAGTTTGAAGTGGACGCGTTCCGCAAGCACTGTCTGCTCAATGGACTGGACGATATCGGCATCACGCTGCAGGACGAAGATGCGATCCGTGCCTTTGAGCAAAAACACAAAGATGCTCGGCCCTGGTTGTTCCGTCAGCCAGCCTGATACAGCCGTATAAGCGTCATTCAGAAAAGTTAAAAAGACACACATAGCGCAGTGCAATGCCATTGCACTGCGCTAAGCGGCGGTAAGCCGTGCTGACTCTCTATTAAGGATTTAACATGACCCATAAGGTGCTTCTATTACCCGGCGACGGTATTGGCCCAGAGATTGCTGCTCAAGCTGCGCGTTTGCTAAAAGCGTGCCAGGAAGCGGGTTTGGATATTGACGTTGAAGAAGCACTGGTCGGCGGCTCGGCTTACGACGTGCATGGCGACCCACTGCCTGCTGAAACGCTTGAAAAAGCCAAGGCGGCCAGTGCGATTCTGCTCGCTGCGGTGGGTGGCCCCAAATGGGACAAAATCGAAGACCTTTCCAAGCGCCCTGAAAAAGGTTTGTTGGGCCTGCGCAAGAACCTAGGACTGTTTGGCAACCTGCGCCCGGCCATGCTTTACCCGCAGCTGGCCAGCGCCTCCAGCCTGAAGCCTGAATTGGTGGCAGGCCTGGATATCATGATTGTGCGTGAATTGACCGGCGGCATTTACTTCGGCCAGCCGCGAGGTATTGAGGAGCGTAACGGGGAGCGTGTGGGCTATAACACCTACATTTATTCCGAAAGTGAGATTGAGCGCATCGGCCGCGTCGCGTTTGAAATGGCCCAAAAGCGTGGCAAAAAACTCTGCTCGGTAGATAAGGCTAACGTGCTGGAAGTTACCATTTTGTGGCGTGAAGTGATGGAGCGTTTGGCGCCAGAGTACCCGGACGTCGAGCTTTCGCATATGTACGTAGATAACGCCGCGATGCAGCTGGTACGTGCCCCGAAACAGTTTGATGTCGTTGTGACTGGCAATATGTTTGGCGATATTTTGTCTGACGCCGCCGCCATGCTTACCGGCTCCATCGGTATGCTGCCTTCGGCCTCGCTGAACGAAAGCGGCCAAGGCATGTATGAGCCTTGCCACGGAAGTGCGCCGGATATCGCTGGGCAAAACATTGCCAACCCGCTCGCCATGATGCTGTCGGTGGCCATGATGCTGCGCTACTCGCTGAATGAAACGGCCATGGCCGAACGCATTGAAACCGCGGTGGGTAGCGTTCTGGATAACGGCCTGCGCACGGCGGATATCGCCGCAGAAGGAACTCGCCGTGTTTCGACGGTCGAAATGGGCGATGCGGTACTGGCGGCCTTTGCAAAAAGTTAAATGCGCTATAAAGCGTGCTAACTATTTGATATGAAAAGTGTGATGCCTCGGCCACTCAAAGAGTGGCCGACGTTATTTATCAGATTTGTGTATAATATATGTCTCATTCTTTGCTGGAGGACTTCGCATGTTGAAAGTCGGTTTCGTAGGATGGCGTGGCATGGTGGGTTCTGTGCTGATGCAGCGCATGCAGGAAGATGGTGATTTTAACGGCATTGAACCGGTCTTTTTCACCACCTCCCAAGTAGGCCAGCCTGGTCCCGACATCGGCGTAGACGTACCTGCGTTAAAAGATGCGTTTGCTCTTGAAGAATTGAAAGCGTTGGATGTTGTTATTACCTGCCAAGGCGGTGACTACACCAAGCAAGTTTATGGTGACCTGCGTAAAAATGGCTGGCAGGGTTACTGGATTGATGCCGCCAGCACGCTGCGCATGGAGGATGAAGCTACCATCGTGCTTGACCCGGTTAACCGTAAGGTCATTGATGCGCAGCTTGCCAAAGGTGCCAAGACCTTTGTCGGCGGTAACTGCACCGTTAGCCTCATGCTGATGGGCTTGGGCGGCCTGTTTGAAGCCGATATGGTTGAGTGGATGACCTCCATGACCTATCAGGCGGCTTCCGGTTCTGGCGCCAAGCACATGCGCGAACTGCTCAATCAAATGGGTCAACTGCGCGACAGCGTTAGTAGCGAACTGGCTGACCCCTCCAGCGCGATTTTGGAAATTGACCGTAAGGTAACGGCGGCCATGCGTGGTGGCGACTTCCTGACCGATAACTTCGGCGCCCCCCTTGCCGGTAGCCTACTGCCGTGGATTGACACCAAGCTTGAAAACGGCCAGAGCCGTGAAGAGTGGAAAGGCTTTGTTGAGACCAATAAAATTCTGGGTCTTGGTGATAATCCTGTGCCGATTGATGGTCTTTGCGTGCGTATTGGTGCCATGCGCTCTCACAGCCAAGCGTTCACCATCAAGCTGAAACATGATGTGCCGCTGGATGAGATTGAAGAGCGGATCGCTCAGCATAATGAGTGGGTCAAGCTGATCCCCAACGAGAAAGAGGCCACCATTGCAGGTTTAACGCCTGCCGCCGCTACCGGCACATTGGATATTCCGGTGGGGCGCTTGCGTAAGCTGAACATGGGCGGTGAATACCTTTCGGCATTTAGCGTTGGCGACCAGCTGTTGTGGGGCGCGGCCGAGCCGCTTAAGCGCATGCTCAAAATTTTGCGCGAACAGTAAAACAACGCAGCACGTCAGCCAAAACCGGGGCGCTTTTAGCGCACCGGTTTTTTTTGTAAGTGTTTTAACTTAAATTAAGTAACCCGCCTCCATGCGTTACCTGCGTATTTGTGCTAATTATAATTTGCGTTCTGTGTTGGCATGTACCGCACTTGCTAGCGCGGTTTCTATAAAAAAACGGATTGGGTAACGTGGCGAAAAAATATTCAAATTATCGCGTTTTCTTGAAAACGACCGCACTACTGCTGTCGATTGCTGGGGTGCCGTCTTTTGCGCAGGCAATTGAAGCCGGACCTGCCGAGGTGGAATCCTGGCTGGAAGCCCCGCTAAATGCTTCGTTACCGTTGCTTGACTCAAACGTCTACGCGCTAGACGAGCTAAGCGTACAGGTTGCTGATGAACCATCATTTATCGCCTCTGGGCTTGAGTGGATGCCTTTGGCTCGTCAGGTGCATGCCGAGATTCAAGAGCAAGCGGACAGTCGGCGCATTATCCTGCGCTCATCACAGGCGGTAACAACGCCCTGGTTGGATTTGCTACTGGTCATTGATTCGCCGGAAGGGCAGCAACAGCACGCGGTCACGTTGCTTTTTGACCCGGCTGACTACGCTAATTATCCATTGAACCAGGCGGAAGCTGACGGCGTCGTGTCAGGCTCAGGCTCGGAAATGACAGAGCCTCTTCCACGTACCGAGGTAAGGGTGCAAGAGGGCGATACGTTGTGGCGTATTGCCTCGCGTAGTAAACCTGAGCGCGCGAGCGTTCAGCAGATGATGCTGGCACTGGTAGCGGCGAATCCTGAGTTCTTTCCTGAAGGCAATATTAATAGTTTGCGGACGGGCCAGGCACTGCGCTTGCCCGCAGAAGGGCAGGCGCAGCTACGTTCAGCCGATGAGGCGGCTCACGCTGTCCAGGTCATGGTGGCAGGCGAGCAGCGCGCCAATACAGCAGTGCCTCAGAGTATTCCAGTGGACGTTGAGGTTGAGGCGCCACCTGCGCCTGAGCTGGCTACTGCCCAGATAGAAGCCGAGCTGACTCGTGCCATGGCCCGGTTTACAGAGCAGCTGGAGCAAAGCCAGGCAAGCTTACTTGCGGCGAATGAAGAGCGCGAGCAGCTTCGTCTTGAACTCAGCGAACTGCGTCATAATCTCAGTCAATTCATCGAGAATAGCGTGTTGGTAGAAGCGTCTCCTCCGATGCCATTAATGGCTGAGGCGAATGCTGCGGCACAGCCAATCGCTGACGTACACGATGCACCATCAAGTGGTGTTTTGAGTAGTATTGAGCGTTATCAATGGCCACTCATTGCCCTTGGGCTGGTACTGCTGTTGACGGGATTAATATGGCGCAGAAAGCGGCGCGAGGCTGAAGAGCCGGTTGCTCAAACGCATTTGAGGAGCGCGTCGCTTGCTGAGCCTCAGGTGTTCAAACCATCGCCACCCGTTAGTAGTGACCTGCAAGCCTCTACACGTAAACCCGAGAGAGGCGATGCTTTTGGCGCTAGCTATGCTAAAAGTCAGGCAGCAGGTTTGGCAGGCCATGGCAGCCGACGGTATCCGCAAGAAGATGCGCTGTTATTAAAGGGCATGGACTTTAAGCGGGTTGAAGCGCCCGAGCTGACACCGTCTGAAACGCTGAAAAAAGTAAGCACGGCTCGCCCGATAGGCGCAGAGTGGGAAATTGAAGAGGTAGCATTCAAGCCGCCGGGTCGGGATAATGGCTAACCTTTCAAACTTTATGACGTGGCTTGATGACCCAGTTTTACCACTTTGATGAAACCCGGCCGCTGAAAGGCCGTTTGGCAATAGGCATTGAATATGATGGCACGCGTTTTTGCGGCTTTCAGCGTTTAAAGCATGCTGCTTCTGTTCAAGGCGCCGTAGAGGATGCCTTGGCAAAAGTGGCCGGTGCCCCCGTTCAGATACATGCCAGCGGACGTACGGACTCAGGCGTTCACGCCACGCGTCAAATAGCGCACTTTGACCCACCGACTGAGCGGACTGAGAAAGCCTGGATTTTTGGTGCCAACACCAACTTGCCACGCGATGTCGCCGTACGCTGGGTGAAGCCAGTCTCGGATGATTTTCATTCCCGGTTGGGGGCGCTTGGCAGGCGTTACCGTTATTTACTGCTCAATCAAATCAGTCGCCCTGTGCTTGAACGCACGAACGTAACGTGGTGCCGCGATCCTCTGGATGCAGATGCCATGCATCGCGCTGCGCAGGCTCTGATTGGCGAGCATGACTTTTCAAGTTTTCGTGCTGCAGGCTGCCAATCCAAAACACCATGGCGGCAAATGCATTTTGTCGAGGTGAAGCGGTTTGGTCCGCTGGTGGTCATTGATATTCAGGGCAATGCGTTTTTACATCACATGATTCGCAATATCGCTGGGGCCCTTGTAAGCGTAGGTCGTGGGGCGCAGGACGAAGGTTATATTGAACGATTGCTGGCGCTAAGGAATCGTAAGAAAGGTGATGTAACCGCTCCCGCGTGTGGGCTGCATTTTGTTGATTCAATTTACGACGAGCGGTTTGATTTGCCCATGGAGCCGGTAGGGCCTAACCTGCTCGCTTTTACCGGGGAGTGGACAGGCGAACGAGAACTGCCAGACACACCCAGAATAGCGGCGCGGCGTAAACTGACATTTGCTAAAACAACGTCTGACCCCGCTCAGGAGGCGCTAGATGAAGACGCTTAGCCCTATGCGGACGCGGGTCAAGTTCTGTGGGCTTACCCGCAGTGATGATATTAAAAGAGCCGTAATGCTGGGGGCAGATGCGCTGGGTTTTGTCATGTGGCCGAAAAGCGCGCGCAGCATTACGCTTGAGCAACTTGAAACGCTTTCGGGTGAAGTACCTGCTTTTGTTACCCGGGTAGGGTTGTTTGTTGATCAATCCGTTGACGTGATTCAGCAGTGCTTACCGTACCTGGACATGATTCAGTTTCACGGTGATGAGTCTCCTGCGTTTTGCGCACAGTTTGGGCGCCCCTGGATTAAAGCGCTGCGAATGCGTGACGATATCGATTTATCTCAGGCAGCTGCTGACTATCATCAGGCACAGGCGCTGCTGTTGGACGCCTACCGGCCGGGCACGCCAGGTGGCACAGGAGAGGTCTTTGATTGGTCGAGAATCCCCGCAAAACTGGCAAAACCTGTTATCCTCGCAGGCGGGTTAACGGTTGATAATATTGCCTCTGCCGTTCACCAAGTGGCGCCTTATGCCGTTGATGTGTCGGGTGGGATTGAAGCAGCGCATGGTCGTAAAGACGTTGAAAAAATGACACTGTTTATTCAGCAAGTCGCGTTAGCCGACGCCCGTTAAACACGCCGCGCAGTCTGTTTTTTTATGACGCTGCGCTCTATGTCCGCTTATTCAATTGTTGCCTGTTCTGGCAATCTTGTGAGGTATCCTGTGACTGTCTCAGCAACTGGTGGCGCTAATACTGTTTCTGAAACCGTTCCTGACACGGCTTCCAAGACCAGATTCAGCGACCTGACCCGAATGCCGGATGCCCGCGGTCATTTTGGCCCTTATGGTGGCCGGTTTGTATCCGAAACATTGAGCTACGCCCTGGAAGATCTTGAGAAAATTTACGTAAGCCTGTGTGATGATCCTGCTTTTCAGGCCGAGTTTGATAGTGATCTTGCCCACTACGTAGGGCGCCCGTCGCCGCTTTATCATGCCAAGCGTTGGTCCGAGATGCTCGGTGGTGCGCAAATATGGTTAAAGCGCGAAGATTTAAATCATACCGGCGCGCATAAGGTAAACAACACCATCGGTCAGGCACTGCTTGCCAAAAAAACCGGCAAACCACGGGTCATCGCTGAAACCGGTGCCGGGCAGCACGGCGTGGCGACGGCAACGGTTGCCGCGCGCCTGGGTCTTGAGTGCGATGTGTATATGGGCGCTGAAGACGTGCAGCGGCAAAAGTTGAATGTCTATCGTATGCGTTTATTGGGCGCACGAGTGATTCCGGTAGAGTCGGGCACACGCACCCTTAAAGATGCCATGAATGAAGCGCTGCGCGACTGGGTAACGAACGTTGATAACACGTTTTACATTATCGGCACGGTAGCAGGGCCACACCCATACCCTGAGCTTGTGCGCGACTTTAATGCGGTAGTGGGGCGTGAAGCACGCCGCCAATCGCTGGAACAAATCGGCCGCTTGCCGGATGCGTTGGTCGCATGTGTCGGTGGTGGGTCCAACGCGATTGGGCTATTTTATCCGTTTGTTGAAGACGATGCCGTCGCGATGTATGGGGTTGAGGCCGGAGGTGATGGTGTTGAGACGGGCCGCCATGCCGCTCCGCTTTCATCGAATGCTCCGCGCGGTGTGCTGCACGGAAACCGTACTTACTTGATGTCTGATGAAGCGGGGCAGGTCGCCGATACACACTCCATTTCAGCCGGGCTTGATTATCCGGGCGTTGGCCCTGAGCACGCGCTTTGGAAAGATGTTGGTCGTGTTAGCTATGTCACCGCTAATGACAGCGCTGTGCTGGAAGCGTTTCGAGAACTGACGCAGATGGAGGGTATAATGCCTGCCTTGGAGTCAGCCCACGCGCTGGCGCATGCCAAGGTGCTGGCGCCTACCATGCGCCCTGACCAGCATATCGTCGTTAATCTTTCAGGCCGTGGTGATAAAGATATTATGACCGTAGCCAACATTGACGGTATCGAATTTTAAGGCCCGCTTTTAAGGCCCGCTTTTAAGGACAAGCATGAACCGTATCGATCAGCGCTTTTCTGAACTCAAGCAGCAGGGCCGCAAGGCTCTGATACCTTATATTACGGCGGGCGACCCGGCGCCACAGTACACCGTTGGCTTTATGCATGCGCTGGTAGAAGCGGGTGCGGATGTCATTGAACTTGGTGTGCCGTTTTCTGATCCAATGGCGGACGGCCCGGTTATTCAAAAAGCCTGTGAACGCGCTTTAAAGCAGGGCACCCGCTTGGTCGACGTGCTGGATATGGTGGCTGAATTCCGTCAGGCCGATGCCACAACCCCGGTCGTGTTAATGGGGTATCTAAATCCTATTGAGCGTATTGGCTACGAGGCCTTCGCTGAGCAGGCTGAAAAAGTGGGCGTTGATGGTGTGCTAGTGGTCGATATGCCGACAGAAGAGGCCGATGAATTGGGTCCGCTGTTAAAAGCGCATAATTTAGCAGCAATTTTCCTTGTGGCGCCTACCACTTCACCTACGCGAGCCGCTACAATATGCGCCCAGGGTGAGGGGTACCTTTACTACGTTTCGCTAAAAGGCGTTACTGGTGCGGCAACCTTAAATGCAAGTGACGTCGCTGAACGCCTGGCACCGCTACGTGAAATGACCGACCTGCCGCTATGTGTTGGTTTCGGTATCCGCGATGGCGTAACGGCTGCTGAAGTGGCTAACGTAGCGGATGGAGTGATTGTCGGTAGTGCGTTAGTAAACCGTATTGCCGAAAATGTAGAAACGCCCGAAATTATCGCTGGTCAGCTTAGAAGCGTGCTAGCAGAGATGCGCACCGCAATGGACGTCTAACGCTGCCCCTCATCGTCTATACTTGAAGTTGATTGACGACACTCATCAAGCTTGGCGCTGCCAGGCATGACGTAAAACGGAAGCCTTTTTGATATGAGCTGGTTAGACAAGATAGTGCCCTCCATGGGGCGTATCCAGCGTAAAGACCGTCGTGCCAGTGTGCCCGACGGCCTCTGGCGTAAATGTCCCAAGTGTGAAGCCGTTCTCTATCTTCCTGAGTTAGAGAAACACCATAGTGTTTGTCCGAAATGTGACCATCACTTACGGCTGACTGCCCGGAAACGCTTGGACTGGTTCCTGGATAAAGAAGGTCGTGAAGAAGTCGCGGCAGAGCTTGAACCTGTTGATCGCCTGAAATTCCGCGACTCTAAAAAGTACAAGGACCGCTTGGCGGCTGCGCAAAAAGATACCGGCGAGAAAGATGCGCTGATTGCTATGCGTGGTACGTTGGACGGTTTGCCGGTCATTGCGGTTGCTTTCGAGTTCACCTTTATGGGCGGGTCGATGGGGGCCGTAGTGGGTGAGAAGTTTGCCCGAGCGGCGACTATCGCGCTTGACGAAGGTATTCCGCTGGTTTGCTTTGCGGCTTCCGGTGGTGCGCGTATGCAGGAGGCGCTTTTCTCACTGATGCAAATGGCCAAAACATCGGCGGCACTTGAGCGACTCAAGCAGGCCGGTGTGCCCTATATCTCGGTGCTTACCGATCCAGTGTTTGGGGGCGTATCCGCTTCGCTCGCCATGCTGGGCGACTTGAATATTGCTGAGCCCAATGCATTGATTGGTTTTGCTGGTCCGCGTGTTATTGAGCAGACCGTCCGCGAAACTCTGCCAGAAGGTTTCCAGCGCAGTGAGTTCCTGTTGGAGCATGGTACGGTCGATATGATTGTACATCGCCAGGAAATGCGTACCCGTGTGGGCGGCGTACTACGCAAGTTGACTCATCAGGAGGCGCTTTCGTTAGCCAGTGAATTGACGGATGATGAAGCCGTCGCTGAGCCGGTGGTTGATGAAGCACACATCGCCGATACTGACGTAACGGTTGACGAGACAGGTCCGGATTCTATTGACAAGAGCCATGAACCACACCGCAATGCCTAAGTCGTTAGCAGAGTGGCTTCAGCATCTGGAAACCCTGCACCCTGTCGGGATTGATTTAGGCTTGGAGCGTGTGTCACGTGTTGCTGAGCGTATGGGGCTATTTAAACGCCCCATTGCCAATCGCGTTGTCATTGTGGCGGGCACCAATGGTAAAGGCTCGACGGTTGCCATGGTTGACGCGGTGGCTCGCGCACATGGTTGGCATGTGGGTACGTACTCCTCGCCTCATCTATTGCGTTACAACGAGCGGGTGCGTATCAACGGCCAGGAAGCTGGCGACGCGTGCCTGGTCGAGGGGTTTGAACGTGTCGAACAGGCTCGCCTGGAAGCGCCGGAAATTAGCCTGACCTATTTTGAAGCAGGTACATTGTGCGCACTCTGGTGTTTGGCACAAGCTGAACTGGATCTTGCGGTACTTGAGGTGGGCTTGGGCGGTCGTTTGGATGCCGTCAATATCATTAATGCGGATGTTGCGGTTGTCACTACGATAGCCCAAGACCATGCGAGCTTTTTGGGAACCGATATTTCGCAAATCGGGCTTGAGAAAGCGGGTATATTTCGCCCGTTGCGGCCAGCGGTATTGGGCAGTGAGTCGCTTCCCGGTAGCGTGGCCGATGCGGCTATTGCCTTGGCGGCGCCGGTTTACCGGTTAGGATTAGCGTTTAACCACAGTGCCGAGGAAAACAGCCATTTACCCTGGTGCTGGAGTGGGTTGACGGCAACGGGGGAGACGCTTTCTCTGGATGCGCTGCCTGATCCTGGTCTGCCTGTCGATAATGCCGCAACTGCGCTACAAGCGCTGGCGCTTACGGGGCTGACGCTAACGCTAAAAGCCACGCAAAATGCATTAGCCAGTGTTAATCTGCTAGGCCGGATGCAGTGGATAGGGCAGTGGTGCCTGGATGTGGGGCATAATCCTCATGCGGCTACCTATGTTGCTCGCCATTTGCCAGTACCGCCTGATACAGGACGGCAGTGGGCAGTGATAGGTATGCTCAATGATAAAGACGTTGATGGTGTTATTGCGGCGTTAGCACCGCGTATTACTGACTGGGTCTGTGTAACGCTTGATGGCGAGCGCGGCCACACGGCCAATGAACTCGCTGAGCGTATTAAAGCCCATGGTGGCTGTGTGCGGCTTTGTGCAGACTCGCCTGAAGCCGGTGTTGATGCCATGGCTGAGATGCTCACTGACAAGGATCGCATTTTGGTAACGGGTTCCTTTTTTACCGTCGCCGCTCTGTTAGCTCGATCACTGCCACAAGCCAGCCGTTCTTAAGGCGTAGTCCCGCTAGAGGGAGATGATATGAAATATGGTAAAACAGAGCGCATTAGCGGTGTTGTGATTCTGCTTGCGCTACTCGCAATCGTTGTCCCTTGGCTGATGAGTGACCCGGCGCCGCGTGAAGAGCGACAGCAACCAACGTTCATTATTGAACAGCCCATAGAAACGGCGCGCCATGATGTAGATGCTCCCCAAATGCCCTCTACCATTAACCCTCAGCCATCTTCAAATGTGGCAAGCAATGACGGGGTTAACGCACCGATAGATGCATCTCCGAGATTACCTGATACTTCTCAAATTGATGCGCCCAGTGAAACGGAAACCGTCGCACAAGCGCCTACGTCATCTTCAAACACTGACGCTCCCCAAAATGACCCCATTGCCGACCTGGTAGCCTCGAATAGCACGTCGACATCCAGCAGCCAAAGCGCTGCAGGTTCTTCAAGTGCTAGTTCTTCAAGTGCAGGTTCTTCAAGTTCAGGTTCATCAGGGGCGGGTTCATCGAGTGCTGGACCAGCGTCTACACAGCAAGGTGGGTGGGCAGTTCAGGTGGGTAGTTTTGGCGATGCTGCGAATGCTCAGCGACTAGGTAGCCAGCTTACAGGCGAAGGATTTAGTGTTTTCCAACGCCAGCGCGACAATAACTTGACCACAGTGCTCGTGGGGCCTTACGCATCATCAGAGGATGGCGAAGCGGCCATGGCCTTAATTAAACAGCGCGCAAACGTGCAAGGTCTGTTAGTGCGAGTAAGAGATTAAACGATGGCGCTAACGTGGATTGATGCTGTATTTCTTGCCGTGCTGGCGCTTTCGATGCTGGCCGGCTTTGTCCGTGGTTTTGTTAGAGAAGCGTTAGGGCTTGGGGCATGGGTGGTTGCGTTAATGGTCGCCCGCGTATTGGCAGAGCCGGTCGCTGAGTTAATGAGCGGGTTTATCGAAAGTTTTGACGCTCGACTTGTGTTGGCCTTTGCACTGGTTATTTTTGCGGTGATCTTGCTTTGCGGCATTGTTATTCGCTTGGTGCATGCGGCCATTGTATGGGTAGGCATGGGGCTTTTGAACCGTTTTGCGGGAGCTGTGTTTGGTATCGCGCGTGGCACGATCATCTTGCTGGTGGCCACGGTCGTTATTACGCTCACGCCGCTTGCCGAGCTTCAGGCATGGCAGCAAGCCTCGTTACGGCCCACCTTTATCGAGTTGCGCGATTGGGCGGTTAGCCAGTTGGATCAGTGGGAGCGTGAGCTGCCAGAAGCGCCCGCCTCTTTACGCGATATATCACTGCCTGAGATTCGCCCGCATGGCAGTTTTGCGCCGCAGCCCATGGATAGTCAATAACGCCTAACAGCGTGTTTTGCGCTTGCCTAACCGCTTGACGGGTACCGGTTAAACGCAAACGTATTAAAATGAGTTTTAAGAACGTACGGGCTTGTTTTGGCAAGCCATGGCACTAAAGCGAGGTAACTTGAATGTGCGGTATAGTGGGCCTTCTGGCCAAGCAGGCGGTAAATCAGGGAATCTACGATGCCCTGACCGTACTTCAGCATCGCGGCCAGGACGCTGCCGGTATGATGACCTGGAGCGAGGGACGCTTCTTACTGCGCAAGAGCAATGGGCTAGTGCGCGACGTCTTCCACACTCGCCATATGGCTCGCCTTAAGGGCAACCTGGGCATTGGTCACGTACGTTATCCTACCGCTGGTTCATCCAGCGAAGCGGAATCTCAGCCGTTTTATGTCAACTCGCCTTACGGTATTGCGTTGGCCCATAACGGTAACCTAACCAACTCTGAACAGTTGAAGCAGGAGCTTTTCTCAACCGATTTACGGCATATCAATACCAGCTCCGACTCTGAAGTGTTGCTTAACGTGTTTGCCCATGAGCTGGGTAAGCAAGGCCTGCATCTGGAAGCGGAAGATATTTTTGATGCGGTACGTAGAGTGCACCGGCGCTGCAAAGGCGGCTACGCGGCGGTCGCGATCATTAACGGTTTTGGTATGGTGGCATTTCGTGATCCTCACGGCATTCGTCCAGTGGTGTTTGGTACTCGCCAAACGGACGAAGGGCAGGATGTCATGATTGCGTCTGAGTCGGTCGCGCTAGACGTGGGCGGCTTTGAGCTTGAGCGTGACCTGTCACCCGGCGAAGCGATATTTGTGGATATGCAGGGTCAGTGTCATACGCAAGTATGTGCTGACCGCCCGGAACTGCGCTCGTGTATTTTCGAGCATGTATATCTGGCACGCCCTGACTCCATTCTGGACGGTGCCTACGTCTATGGCACGCGCATGCAAATGGGGCGCAAGCTGGGCGACCGAATCCTGAACGAATGGCCTGATCACGATATTGATGTTGTGATTCCCATTCCGGATACGTCCCGTACCTCCGCGCTGGAAATGGCCCAGCACCTTGGGGTGACGTATCGCGAAGGCTTTATGAAGAACCGCTATATTGGCCGTACGTTTATCATGCCTGGCCAAACGCAGCGTAAGAAATCGGTACGCCAAAAACTCAACGCCATCGACATTGAGTTCAAAGGCAAGAACGTGCTGCTGGTGGATGACTCGATTGTACGTGGTACGACCTGTAAGCAGATTATTCAGATGGCCCGAGATGCGGGTGCGCGTAAGGTTTACTTTGCCTCCGCTGCGCCGCCTGTGCGCTACCCTAATGTGTACGGTATCGACATGCCTGCGGCGGTGGAGTTAATTGCCCATGGCCGCACTGAAGATGAAGTAGGCGAGCTGATTGGCGCTGACCGAATTTTCTACCAGGATCTGGAAGACCTGAAAGATGCCTGCCGTGAAGTAAACCCGGAAATGGAAGCCTTCGACTGCTCGGTCTTTGATGGCAAGTATGTTACGGGGGATATCGATGACGCGTATCTGGCCGTGCTTGAAGCCAGCCGGAACGATGCCGCGAAAGATCAAAGTGCGGGTGATCATGCGCTGGTCGATATGCACAATCAGGATGATGACCTCGACGACTAACGACAGGTCACTGATGCTTACTGAAAATAAGGGGGACGTCCATGCATAATGACAGCCAACAGGATGAGTGGTCGTTAGAGACGCTGGCGATCCGTGCAGGCCATCATCGCACCTTCGAGCAAGAGCATGCGGAGCCTATTTTTCCGACCTCTAGCTTTGTCTATGAAAGCGCTGCGGAAGCAGCGCGTAAGTTTGGTGGGCAAGAGCCTGGTAACGTTTATTCGCGTTTTACGAACCCCACTGTACATACTTTCGAGCGCCGCTTGGCAGCACTTGAAGGTGGGGAACGCTGTGTGGCAACGAGCTCGGGTATGTCGGCCATTTTATCGACGGCGCTTGCGTTATTGTCTGCCGGCGATGAAATCGTGGCATCGCGTTCGCTCTTTGGCTCGACCGTCAGCCTGTTCGATAAATACCTCGGCAAGTTTGGCATCACCACCCGCTATGTTGAACTCTCTAATGTAGAAGCGTGGGAAGCGGCTATTACGCCCAAAACGCGGCTCCTGTTTGCAGAAACGCCCTCAAACCCGCTTTCCGAGATTGCCGATATCCCGGCGCTTGCTGCCATAGCAAAACGTAATAATGCCCTTTTGGCCATTGATAACTGCTTTTTGACACCTGCGCTGCAGCAGCCTCTTGCGTTGGGTGCCGACCTCGTCATCCACTCCGCGACCAAGTACCTGGACGGTCAAGGGCGGGCCATCGGTGGTGCTGTCGTGGGTAAGCATGATGCACTGGAAGAAGTCTTCGGTGTGGTTCGTACCTGCGGCCCTTGTCTCAGTCCCTTTAATGCCTGGATATTTACCAAAGGGCTAGAAACACTCTCACTACGAATGAAAGCTCATTGTGAAAATGCGCTCACGCTGGCGCGCTGGCTGGAACAACATCCTGCAGTAAGCAACGTGCATTACAGCGGTTTGGAAGCGCATCCGCAGCATATGCTCGCCAAGCAGCAACAGAAGGGCTTTGGCGCTGTGCTTGGGTTTGAGGTTGTTAATGGGCAGGAGGGCGCTTGGCAGGTGATTGATGCGACTCGTCTATTATCCATCACCGGTAACCTGGGGGATGTAAAAACGACGATCACTCATCCCGCGACGACCACGCATGGACGCTTATCCGATGCGCAAAAAGAGGCAGCGGGCATTGTTCCTGGGTTGATTCGTGTGGCGGTGGGACTGGAAAGCCAGCAGGACATTCAGCGTGATTTAGCGCGTGGCCTCGATGCGCTAGCAGCGGAACAAGGCTGACAATATAAGCTCTGTTTTATCGTTAGGCTTGCTTTATTGGCATAAAAAACCCCACGTGCGTGGGGTTTTTTGCGACAGATCTGCTTTCTAGAAGCTGTCAGTATTGCCTGCCTTACGAGTTAAGGCTGTGCAGGTCATTACCTTTAATTGTCCGGTCTGCTACTGTTTGCTGGCTTTCGTCGAAAGAGGCATCAAGTACCTTGTTTTGAGCCTGGCCGCCATTGATCGCAGGTAAGTCCGATGGGGACATAGTGAGGTCTTCCTGGCTGTAATGGGCAGTCGATGTTGGAATCATCACGGTGTTCAGTTTCTCTGAACCACGCTCAGCCAGTGCAGCTGCTGAAAAGGTAGTGGCAGATAAAGCGACGGCAATAGCGGCGACAGTAGTAAATTTTTTCATGATATAAACCTCATTAGTGTGTGGTTGTTCTCCCATGCATGGTGTGCTTTTTGCCAAGTCACTCGAGAACATGACGAGATTGTAAGCCTGCAAACTAGATAATAAAATTGATTAAAAGTACGCGAAACATTCTAAAAAATTGAATTAATTTCAATAACATTACCGGGAGTGTTTTTTTCTTGTTTTTTTCAATGCTCCTTGCCTCTGTTTTTTAAATTCTCCATACCTATCAGTAGGAACCGCTTACTGGTTGCTGATTGTGCGGTCCATGAAAGCTGTTAGCATGTTAATCAATGGTTTTTACGAATGCTGTATTCTGCTTTTTTCAGCAGTCTTTTAAAGCGCCAGCCGGTATGCTCCTGATATTCATAGCGGTAGCCGCGCAAGAGTCGCTCTTTCGGCGGCTTGAGAAACCGAAGGTCGTTTTGATATTTGATGATAGTGTTCAGCTGAGTGCTTTGATGGGGGCTCTGCTGTGATTAACGGGCGCTCTCGCACTGTCTTGACTTCGATAAGAGCAGGCCTGCGATAGCCATGAGCGAAATGCCAACACTTGGGCATGTTTGACAGGAAGTCGAGTCAGCATAGCGTTTGTTTGGTAGTAACGAGGAAGAAAATAATGTGGCGGAACACGCAGCGCACTTGGGGTCTCGTGAGTATTCTGTTTCATTGGCTTAGCGCCATAGCAATTATTGGCCTGTTTATATTGGGCTGGTGGATGACGGGGCTTGGCTACTACGATAGCTGGTACAATCAGGGGCCATGGGTGCATCGCTCGATTGGCATGCTACTGTTGATAGCCACGGTTGCACGCATAGCGTGGCGCTTGCTGCAGCCGACGCCGGCAGGTGAAGGCAGCCGCTTCGAAGTCCTGGCAGCCCATCTGGGCCATATCACGCTCTACATCGTTTTGCTTCTTGTCATGCTTAGCGGTTATATGATTTCTACGGCTAATGGCCGGGGTATTAGCGTTTTCGGTTGGTTTGATGTGCCTGCATTACTGCATGGCCTTCCTAATCAAGCCAGCATCGCCGGTGATATTCATTGGTACAGCGCATTAACATTGGTAGTTTTGGCTGCAGGACATGCGTTAGCCGCATTTAAACATCACTGGATTGATCGACACGCTACACTGGTGCGTATGGTTAATCCGGCGCACCGATCTGAGCATTTATAAGCGATAAATGCTAATACATAAGTGCTAATTAAAAAGTACGAATTAAAAAAGTCCTTCGAGCTTGGTGAGCGAGCTCGTAAATACTGACTGGAATCGCGTTTTCGAGCATGGAGTAAATAAAAATTCTCTGTGTCTATTAAGGAAAGAGAGGAGATAACCATGATGTTGAAGAAAAGTGTCGTTGCATCTGCTATTGCCGCGGCTGCATTAGTGCCATTAAGCCAGGCTCAGGCAGCTGATTATAACGTTGACACCGAAGGCCAGCACGCTTTCGTACAGTTTAAAATTAACCATCTTGGCATGTCTTATATTCTGGGTAGTTTTGAAGAATTTGATGGCCAGCTCTCTTACGATGAAGATGATGTAGACGCTTCTGCTGTTGAGTTCGAGGTTCAGGTGAATAGCTTGAACTCTAACCACGCTGAGCGTGACCGTCACATTCTGAGCAGTGATTTCCTGAATGCAAGCGAATATCCAACCGCTTCATTTGTCTCGACCGGCTT
Source organism: Halomonas sp. AOP43-D1-4 (assembly GCF_052446175.1). Classification (NCBI taxonomy): domain Bacteria; kingdom Pseudomonadati; phylum Pseudomonadota; class Gammaproteobacteria; order Oceanospirillales; family Halomonadaceae; genus Halomonas; species Halomonas sp. AOP43-D1-4. Next base: position 70,570 of record NZ_JBQSVY010000006.1, on the reverse strand, counting down.
TGAATCAACAGGCGACAACGAAGGTGTTGTGACGGGTGATTTAACGTTACACGGCGAGACGCAAGAAATTGAAATGCCCGTGACGTTAATCGGTCAAGGTGAGGACCCATGGGGTAATTACCGTGCCGGTTTTGAAGGCAGCACAATGCTTAACTTGGGCGATTTTGGCATCGATATGAGCGACTTCCCCGAGCCCATGCACGAGCTAGAGCTTTATGTGACGTTTGAAGGTATCCGTCAGTAAGTTATCCGTGTTAAAAAGCGCCACCGCCCCAAGGGGCGGTGGCGCTTTTGGTTATAAACATTGCAAATTAAGGAGTTACCGGTTTGAGCACTATATTGAGTCAGCGCAAGTTGGCAATAACTCTATGGCGCCAAACCTGGCCGATGGCCATCGGGGTACTGGCGTTATTGGGTTTTCAACTTGTTGATAGTGCTTTTGTCGCTCGCCTTGGCACTGCTCCTTTGGCAGCGCAATCGTTCACCTTCCCACTCTCTTTCTTAATTATTGGGATCCAAGTGGGTATGGGCATTGCCATTGCAGCGCTTATTTCGCGGGCCTTGGGAGCTGATGAGCATGCGAGAGCAAAGCGCTTAACCAGCCTGGTACTGCTTGCTGGGGGGGCCGTGATTGGTGTGCTGGGTATAGGCTTATGGCTTTTCCATGAGCCTGTTTTTCGTCTGTTAGGCGCAGATAACACGGCACTTTCTTACATCCGTATTTATTGGGGGCCGCAACTTTTTTCAGCATGGCTGGGTGCGGTGCTTTATTTTATCTATAGCGTATTTCGTGCCCACGGCAATACCAAGCTACCGGGTAAAATGATGGTGCTTAGTAGTGTAGCCAACCTGGTGCTCGATCCACTGCTGATCTTTGGTGTTGGCTCCTGGGAGGGCTTGGGGTTGCCAGGGGCTGCCTGGGCAACGTGTATCGCATTCGCTTTGGGGTTAGTGATTACGTGCCAGGCGCTGATACGTAAGCAATGGGTGTCTAACGTTGGACTCTTGGATGAGGCCAAACACTCCTGGCGCCCTTATGTAGGCATTGCCGCTCCCGCGATGGTGAGCCAATTGATGCCACCTCTTGCCAGCATGTTAACCATTGCCGTTGTCGCTGGGCTTGGCGATACCCAAGTAGCAGCGTGGGGGCTGGCAAGCCGCCTGGAAACGCTTTCGCTGATGGTCATACTGGCGATGACCATGTCACTTCCGCCTTGGTTGGGACGCTGTTATGGGGCTGGGGATTGGGGGCAAATTCAGCAGTTAATACGCTTGGCGCTTAAAGTGGCTGTTATATGGCAGCTGGGTCTTGGCGTGATACTTGCCTTGGGTGCGCCTTGGCTCGCGATGGTTCTGGCGGGAACGCCTAATGTGCAAAGCGAGCTGACACTACTGATTCGCTTCTTGCTGCCAAGTTATGCTGCGCTAGGGGTATGTATGTTGGTGGTATCGGCGGGAAATGCGTTGGGCTGGCCGCTGCGCGCCATGCTGCTTTCCAGTGCGCGCCTCTTTGTCTGCTACTTGCCTTGCCTGTGGGTAGGCTCTCTGCTCTTTGGCTGGTGGGGCTTGGCGGCAGGGGCAGCGATAGGAAATTTGTTATCGGGTTTAACTGCGTGGGTCGTATTGGTACGTATATTATCCCGCCCGCAACGGCAGGCGGGATACAACGCCTAAAGTAATTAATAAATGGGGTAATTAACACATAGTCAATTAACGCTTGTGTGGCGCTTGCTGGAATGAGAAATAGGCAAATAGCAGCGCCATTGCCAAGTAGCCGAGCACAAATTGTGGCGCGGCGTTCAATGCAAGTTGAGGCGCGTGCATTAAACCGACAAATGAAAAGCCTGCTGCAATCAAGGCAAATACGGCAGCGCGCCGAAACTGATGATCAATCACCGACACCGTCATGGCGCCCAACAAAATAGCCATAAACATGGCGCCTTGGCCCATTACCACAATGGCACTGGAAATATCGCTCACCACTTCGCCTGCGCCACGGCTAAAGCGCGTCATTATATAGTTAGCAAAGTAGGGCAGCATGGCGAGTGCGACGGCGGGATAATAGCGCGTATCGTTGGCCTGGAATGCCGTGGCAATCATCGACATGCCCACAAAGACTAATATGGGCGCTACCACGGAGACGGGAATAATGGCTGCCAGGGCGGCAATTAATCCTGTCATGGTGGCCAGCGCATAAACAGCACCGTTCAATAAGCTGTAACCGCGCCCGGCGCCCATCCACTTTGCGCCTACCGTGGCGATATACACGGTAGTAGGAAAAACGCCGCCAAACAGTGCGCCGATCATGGTACCTACGCCGTCAACCGCCTGACATTCGCGGACGTCGTATTTGTCGCCAGCTGCCTCCATCGCTTCAACATTATTCATGGTCTCAATGGCGTTATAAAGCGTAATAGGAAGAACAACGGTTAGCACAGCGAGCATACCGGTAAATAGTAAACCTAAACCTTCAAACCAGGCCAAATTGGGAAGCAGCGGGTAAAAGCCCAGGTGCGTAAATGCATCGCTGAAGCGCTCACTGCCAGCATCACCAATCAAGTAAGCCATCGCCGTGCCGACGATAATCGCGAACAGCGAGGTAGGCAGTTTAAAGGGCATGCTGACCCGGGCTACCAAGCCAACGATAATAATAGCCAGCACGAGAAGGCCAATAACCGGTACTTCCAGTGTTTTAAACAGCATCTCACCGGCAATAAACGTAAGTGCTACCCCCGCGACAGCCCCCAGCATGGCAGCCCGTGGCAGATGATACTGCACCCATCGGCCAATCAGGCTAATTGCCGCTTCAATAGTGCCACTAATAAAGCAGGCAGCCACCGCAACCTTCCAGGCCAGCTCGGTATCACCGGTCAGTTGCTTGGCGGGTAACAGTACGCCAAATAAAAATACAAACATAACCGGAGTAGAAATGCCGTATGAAAGGGCGGTAACGTCGGTACGGTTCTCTTTCCTGGCTAAGCGTGCAGCGCTCCAGGCGTAATAGAAGTTGCCGACCATAACGGCAACGGCCGCTCCTGGCAGCACCTGACCATAGACGATCGAGGCTGGGAAGCCCATGCCCAGCATGGTAATCGCGATAACGATAAAGTTGGCGATATTATTTTGGAAGAGAGCAAAGAAGGCATCGGTGTCTTCTTTTTTATACCAAGGGTAGTGTGTGCTGGCTGCCGCCATGGAAAGCCTCGTTAATAAAAGAGTTTAACAGTGCAAACCGTTAGGCAGATAGACCCAGGTGGGGTTGACTGATCGGTCAGGTTGGCGCTGAACAGGACGCCGCACGGGCGGCCTTGGCTCTGGCGGCAAGCACGCAATTGTACACAACAATACAACCATTCCCAAGATACAAAAACGCCCAGGCAAAGCCTGGGCGCCGAGTAAAGCATTAGGCAACGCGGTTAGTCGTTAACCGCTGCAATTGCTTTGGCAAGGTAAGGGAGATTTTCATGTGAGAAGCCCGCAACGTTGGCGCGTCCAGAGCGGACCATGTAAATGCCAAACTCATCGCGTAAGCGATCTACCTGGTCAGGCGTTAGCCCGGTGTAGGAGAACATGCCGCGCTGTTCAGCAACACAAGCATATTTCTGATCCAGGCCGTAGGGTTTCAGGGCTTCCACAAAATCGCGGCGCAGCGTATTAATACGGTCACGCATTTCGGTGAGTTCTTCACGCCACATGGTGGTCAGTTCGGCATCGTTTAAAATTTCGCTTACGATGGCGCCGCCGTGAGCAGGCGGGTTGGAGTAGTTTTCCCGGGCCACAATGGCCACCTGAGAACGCACATTCTCCATCTGCTCCGCGTCTTTAGCGACCATGATAAGGCAGCCAGTGCGCTCGCAGTAGATACCGAAATTCTTCGAGCAGGAGCTGGTGATAATCACTTCGTCCAGCTGTTCGGCTAGTAGGCGTACGCCGTAGGCATCTTCATCAAGCCCTTCACCAAACCCTTGGTAGGCGAAGTCAACGAGCGGTAGGAGCTTACGTTCACGTAGAACGACCAGCACTTCCTGCCACTGCTCTTGGGATAGATCAAAACCGGTCGGGTTATGGCAGCACGCATGCAGCACCACGACGTCGCCTTCAGGAATTTTTTTCAGCGCGGCCAGCATGCCTGAAAAATCGAGGCGGTTATCAGCATCTACATACGGATATTTATGCAGCGCTATGCCCGCAGACGTAAAAATACCGTGGTGATTGGGCCACGTCGGGTCGCTTACCCAAATACCTTTATGGGGTAGCTGAGTCGCAATAAAGTCAGCCGCTAAGCGTAACGCACCGGTACCGCCGGGGGATTGAGTAGCGCTGGCGCGTTTGGCTTCCAGTACGGGGGAGTCGCTACCCAGCACCATGGGCAATACGACATTGCTGTAGGCGGGCGCCCCGTGCGAACCGATATAGGTTTTGGTGGCTTCATTCTTGAGCAGGCGAGCTTCAGCTTCTTTGACTGCGCGCATTACCGGTGTAGTACCCTTTGAATCGCGGTAAACCCCTACGCCCAAATCAACCTTTTGCGGATTGGTATCTTTTTTGAAAGCTTCGATCAGCCCGAGAATGGCATCTCCAGGGACTCGCTCAATATGCTCAAACATTTACTCAGCTACCTCGTCGGTTCTGGCGGCAAGAATGAAATCATTAAGATGCAGGCCATTAATACGATGTGTCCACCACATTACGGTGGTTTTACCCCATTCGGTGATTAACATGGGGTGGTGTCCGGCCTGCTCTGCTATTTCGCCAACACGCTGGGTAAATGTCAGCGCCTTGGCAAAGTCATAAAACGAAAAGCTTCGTGACAGCTTTATGATGCCATCGTGCTCGACAATCCGCCACTCCGGTAATTGCTCAAGATAAGCCTGACACTCGCTTTTATCTAGCGGCGGGGTACCTTTCGAGCAGGGCTCACAGATAGTTTGTGCAAGCCTGAGCATATACATTCCCTCATAAAATCGGCATAACACTGGTCATGAAAGCAGACAAACGCAAACACGGCCAATTATCATTGGAATGATTACGCGTAAGCAGCAATATAGGTATGAATTTTGTCAGGAGGTGAAATGAGTGGTTTTGTTAGCTTGGTGGGCGCAGGTCCTGGCGATGCAGAGTTATTAACCTTAAAAGCCTACAAGCGCCTCCAGCAAGCAGATGTCGTGCTTTACGACCGCTTGGTTAGTAGCGCTATTTTGGCGTTACTGCCGAGCAATACGCAGCGCTTCTATGTTGGAAAGGTCCGGTCGCAGCATAGCGTTCCTCAACAGGAGATTAATCAACTCTTGGTCGACTGGGCCATTGAGGGCAAAAGCGTCGTAAGGCTTAAAGGCGGTGACCCGTTCATCTTTGGTCGCGGCGGTGAAGAGTTGGAGGCGCTAATCACTCATGGGGTAGCGGTGGAGGTTATTCCCGGTATCACCGCCGCCTCAGGATGCTCCGCTTATGCTGGCATTCCGCTTACCCACCGTGATCATGCACAGGCTGTCCATTTTGTGACGGGGCATTGGGCGGATGATGAGCAGGCAGTGGAGTGGGAAGCGTTAGCAAAGCCAAACCAAACACTGGTTTTCTATATGGGGCTAAACAGCGTTGGTGTGATTAGCCAAAAGTTGATGGCGTATGGGATGTCGCGTGATACGCCTCTGGCGTTGATTGAGCAAGGGACGATGGCTGAACAGCAAATCCATACGGGAACATTGGCCTCGCTGCCTGAGGCCTTGACGACAGGTGGTATTCAATCACCGGCGCTTTTAATTATTGGTAGTGTGGTTTCACTGCATACAAAGCTTGCGTGGTTCAAAAATGCTCATCCAGGCGAAGCTCCTGTTCATAATGATCTACAGTAGAAGGTGGGCTTGGCTAATGCATTGAATCTGCTAGTGGACTGGCTAGATGCCATTTGCTGTGTATGCTTGTAATGGAAGATATGCGCTAAACGCATCTTTAACGCTGCTGATATCGGTAGCCTGGTAGAGAGAGGGACGCAGAATGTCAGAAGAAAACCATTCGGATCATCAGACGCCTGCGAGCAGGCTGGATGCCAAAACACTATTTAAAGATAACCGAGTCAGGGCTATCGCGGGTATCGCCGCCATTGCCGTTATTTGGGCGATCATGGCGCAGTCCAACGCAGGCACTCATAAAGAGCGTGTTGAAGCGCTTGAAGGGCAACTGGCAAGTGCTGAACAGGACAACCGTCGTTATAGCCGCCGTATCCAGGAAATAGATCAGGCAGAAACCAATTTAGCGGACATGCAGGAAGAGGTGGCGCAGCTTGAAGAGCAGCGTAATGAAGCCAGTTCTGCGTTGGAAAGCGCACAGAATGACGTGGCTACTATCCAGACGCGCCTTGAAGCATTAGAAGCTCAACGAGATGAACTTCAAAATGAAGTGAATGCTTTAAACCAGGAGCTGGAAAACGCCCAGGGTGATATGCAGTCACTGCGCGATGAGCGCGATGAAATCACAACAACCCGTGATAATGCTGAAGCGACACTTCAGCAGATAGAAGAAGCCCAGCAGAGCGCTGATGAAGCGCGGCAAGAGGCTGAAACCGCACGCCAACAGGCTGAAGAGCAGCGCCAGCAAGCGGTTGAAGCACTAAGTAGCGCTGAAGATGATTTTGCTGAACTTGAAGAGCAGAGCCGTCAAGCGAATGAAGCGCTCTCTGGCCTTGAGAAACAGGTGGCTTCGGCACAAAGTGAGCTGGATGAGTTGGAAAATACCCGTGACTCCCTCACCTCTGAGCGTGATGAGCTTCAAAGCGAAGTCGATTCATTGGTTGAGCTTCGTGAAGAGGAGTCGCAGAGCCTGGAGCAGGTGCGTGGCGAAATGGAAGACTTGATGGTTGCGCTTGATCTTGGTCGTAATGAAGTTGCTAACATTAATAGCGATATTGAAGCGCGTGAAGAAACCTTATCTCAACTGGAGTCTCAGCTAAGTAGTTGGCGAGATGAGCTTTCTTCCCTTGATCAGCGTTTAGGTAGCGTCGATGATGCAGCAAATGACGCCTCATCCGAGGGTGGCGCAACGGATCAGGCACCTGCAAACGAAAGCGATAACAACCAATCACAGAGCCAACAGCAAAGCAATAATTAAGCGTATTCGTCTGAATCAACCAGACGAATTGACAGGCGGATGCTGGTAGCCCCAGCATCCGTTTTTGTTTGTTGGTTTATGAATACGTGGTCACAGAGTATCATTTGGCACAACGTGAATAGTTTTTGCCTGGATTATAGGAGCGCGACTAATGGACGGCGTTAAACATATTGTCGCAGTGGCCTCGGGAAAAGGTGGGGTTGGTAAATCGACCGTCACCGTTAACCTGGCGCTGGCACTGTCTGCTCAGGGTTATCGTGTGGGCGTACTGGATGCGGATATTTATGGTCCAAGCCAGGCGCAAATGCTTGGTGTGAAGGAGGGTGTCCGCCCCGAAGCGACTGACAACAACCAGTTTTTACCGTTGAATGCCCATGGCCTTCAAGCCATGTCGATGGCCTTTTTGGTCAATACGCGTGAAGCGATGGTCTGGCGGGGGCCAATGGTGGTGGGGGCTTTTCAGCAAATGCTCACACAAACACAGTGGGATAATCTTGATTTCCTACTGATTGACATGCCCCCAGGCACCGGCGATATACAGCTGACACTGGCGCAAAAAGTGCCAGTAACGGGAGCGGTTATTGTGACCACCCCGCAAGATATCGCGCTGTTGGATGCGCGTAAAGGTATCGAAATGTTCCGCAAGGTGAATGTTCCGGTGCTTGGTGTGGTTGAAAACATGAGCCTTTACCACTGTGAAAACTGTGGTCATGAGGCCGCAATTTTTGGTACAGGAGGAGGGGATAGCATTGCCGAAGAGTACCAGACAACCGTGCTGGGACGGCTGCCATTGACGTTGTCCATTCGAGAGCTAGCAGACTCGGGTACTCCAAGCGTTATCTCAGAGCCTGATAGCTCGGTAAGCCAAGCGTTTGCAGAGATTGCCAGGCAAGTTGCCCAGTCAGTAAATGGCAGCGAAAGCGATGGGCCCACTATTTCTTTTAGCGAGTGATGAAGTAACACATGAGTATCAAATCAGATAAGTGGATTCGTCGCATGGCACAAAGTGATGCCATGATTGAACCGTTTGAAGCAGAGCAGGTTCGCTATGTTAATGATCAGCGAGTGATCTCTTACGGCACATCCAGCTATGGCTACGATGTCCGCTGTGCCGATGAATTTAAGGTGTTTACCAACATTCACTCGGCCATCGTTGATCCTAAAGCGTTTGACGAAAAAAGCTTTGTGGACGTAAAAGGTGATGTTTGCATTATTCCGCCTAACTCGTTTGCGTTAGCTAGAACGGTTGAGTATTTTCGTATTCCGCGCAGCGTGCTGACTATTTGCCTGGGCAAATCAACGTATGCGCGTTGCGGTATTATCGTGAACGTCACGCCGCTTGAGCCGGAATGGGAAGGGCACGTAACGCTTGAGTTCTCTAACACGACCAATTTGCCAGCCAAGATTTATGCTCACGAAGGTGTGGCGCAAATGCTGTTTTTAGAGTCCGACGAGGAGTGCGAAACGTCGTATAAAGATCGAGGCGGGAAATACATGGGACAGCGTGGTGTTACGTTGCCGCGCACGTAATCGATACGCCTGTTAAGTAGCCCTAAAAGTAAGGCCTTACGGTTTCCCGTAAGGCCTTACTTTCTATTTACTGTGCGCGTTTCTGCGAACAGTAACCGACAGGTCGATCAACTACACGTCGCTGTCTTCATCCAACTCTTCATCAAGCTCTTCAGCGGCATCGGCATGAGAAAGACGCATACCATGTTCAGGCAGAAGATGACCGTCCATTTTGGCGCCTTCTGCGCTGTACTGTAGCCGCCCCTCTAAAAACCACTGTACGGCGATTGGGTAAATCAGGTGCTCGCGGGCGTGGACCTTCTCTTTAAGCGTCTCTGCGTTATCCTCAGGAGTAACCGCTAATTCTGCTTGCAGAACTACGGGGCCGCCATCCAGCTCTTCGGTAACAAAATGCACGCTGCAACCGTGGCTGGTTACTTTGTCGGCCAGTGCCCGTGCATGGGTATTTAACCCTTGGTACTCGGGCAGCAGTGAGGGGTGAATATTCAGCATCCGACCCAAAAAGCGTTGTACAAAGCGCGGCGTTAAAATACGCATAAAGCCAGCCAGCACAATCACGTCGGGTTCATGACGCTCAATCACCTTAATCAGCGCGCCGTCGTAAGCCTCGCGGTTGTCATATTCACGATGAGGCAGGGCGACGGCCTCGATGCCGGCCTCGTGGGCGCGCTTCAAACCATAAGCGTCAGCCACGTTGGAGATCACCGCCACAATCTCGCCGCCTAAACGGTCATGCGACTGCGCATCAATCAACGCTTGAAGATTACTGCCACTGCCTGAAATCAGCACAACGACCCGCCGTGGCCCGGTAGGTTCTGGTGTCATGTCGGTAATCGTGTCGCTGGGATATTCGGTACCGCTCATGCTGACAGGTTCTCCAGCACCACCGCCTCTTCCTGACGTTGGGTAATATGCCCGATACGATAAACCGTTTCACCTTGAGCTTGAAGATGAGCCATGGCCTGGTCAGCTTCAGCCGCAGGAATCACCAGTACCATACCGATGCCGCAGTTAAGCACGCGGTGCATTTCGACTTCGTTAACATTGCCTTGGGCCTGAAGCCAATCGAAAACCGCGGGGCGCTGCCACGTATTAATATCAATATGTGCTGCTAGCGTATCAGGCAGTACGCGCGGAATGTTTTCCAGCAGGCCGCCGCCGGTAATATGGGAAAGCGCATGAACCGGAATAGAGGTGCCGCGCATTAGTGAAAGCAATGATTTGACGTAGATACGAGTCGGCGCCATTAATGCATCACCCAGTGGGGCATTATCTACCTGGGTGTCGAGAGAGGCATTGCTGACGTCAAGGATCTTACGAATCAGTGAGTAGCCATTGGAGTGAGGGCCTGAGGAGGCAAGCCCAAGAAGAACATCGCCTTCTGCCACTTTACTACCATCAAGAATTTCGGATTTTTCCACCACTCCAACGCAAAAACCGGCTAGATCATAGTCACTGCCTTCGTACATGCCCGGCATTTCGGCGGTTTCACCACCCACCAGAGCGCAGCCTGCCAGTTCACACCCCGCACCAATACCCGTTACAACATCTGCCGCGATATCCACATCCAACTTGCCCGTGGCATAGTAGTCAAGGAATAACAGCGGCTCAGCACCTGCAACAATCAAATCATTAACGCACATGGCCACCAGGTCGATGCCGATAGTGTCATGTTTGCCAAGGTCCATGGCGAGACGTAGCTTGGTGCCTACGCCATCGGTGCCAGACACCAGTACAGGCTGCTTGTAACCTGCTGGCAGCTCGCATAGTGCGCCAAAGCCGCCTAACCCGCCCATTACTTCGGGGCGTGTGGTACGTTTGGCAACGTGTTTAATGCGGTCAACTAGGGCATTTCCGGCATCAATATCGACACCTGCATCTTTATAGCTGAGTGAAGGAGTAGCCGGAGAAGTGGAAGTCTCGGTCATGACAGTTCCTGTGAAGCCTATAGCAGTACGGGGTAGTGCTGGCGAAATGGCCAGTGCTGGGCAATAACTGCAGAAGATTGTAACACCCAGCGGCGTGGGTCGCATCGCCGGTATACATGTTGGGTCAGTGTTCCTCCAACTTTTGTTATTATTAAGCGTACAAAGCGCTATTGATGGATCCAGGAAGGAGAGTCATGTAATGCGAAATTCATGGTTAGGGGTTGGCCTGCTCGCGATTTTCATTGGGCTGGTGTATGTACTTAATTCGGTGTTGATGCCCTTTATTGCCAGCATGGTATTGGCCTATTTAGCTGACCCGCTGACTAACTACTTTCAGCGGCTGGGAATGAAACGACCTTTCGCCGTGAGCCTGGTATTTCTGGTGCTGCTTATTGTATTAACGGCGAGTCTATTGATTTTTATTCCGCTGGTGATTCAACAAATCAAGCAGCTAGGGGAAGTGATGCCTGACATGTTCATGTGGATTGAGAATGTGCTGGCGCCACAGGTTCAGGAGTGGACGGGCTACGATTTGCGTGCCGAGTTAATCAATGTGCGTGAAGTATTGGTGGAAAACTGGCGTGATGCGGGAGGGTATTTGGCTCAAGCGCTAGGCCAAATTGGCCGCTCAGGTATGGCCTTTATGACATGGATTACTTATATCGCTTTGATTCCTGTCGTGACATTTTATTTACTCCTCGACTGGAAACGGATGCTGCGCAATCTTGCAAGCCTGGTGCCAAGGCAATGGGCTGATGATACGTTTCGCTTAGCGCGGCGTTGCGATGAAGTGCTGTCCTCTTTTTTACGCGGCCAGCTTTTGGTGATGTTGTGCCTGGGCGTTATTTACGCGACCGGTCTTACCGTGATGGGGCTTAACTTTGGTTTGTTGATAGGGTTTGTTGCCGGCCTGGTAAGTTTCGTACCCTTTTTGGGGTTTATTGTTGGCATTGCCGTCGCCTTAATTGTTGCATTATTTCAATTCGGTACGTGGTGGGCGGTGCTCGGTGTGATCGTGGTATTTAGTATCGGTCAAGCTGCAGAAAGTGTCATACTGCAGCCCAAACTATTGGGCGATAAAATTGGTTTGCATCCTGTCGCCGTTATTTTTGCTGTACTGGCGGGTGGAAATTTATTTGGGTTTACCGGTGTGCTGTTAGCGTTACCCGTTGCAGCTGTTTTTATGGTGCTGCTTAGAGAGCTTAACGATCGTTATAAACACAGCACCTTTTATAATGCAGAACAAGGCTCGCTAACGCCTTTACATCACCATAATGAGCTGGGGCGTCACGACGAAAGGGAGTCACCATGAGCCGAGTGCCGGCACAGCTGCCGTTAGGAGTAGGGTTGCGCGATGATGCAACCTTCAATAACTATTACGCTTCAGGCGCGAATGCTCCACTGGTTGAACATCTGACACAACAATTTCAACCGAATGCAGAGCCGTTTATCTATTTATGGGGTGCGCAAGGCAGCGGCAAAAGCCACCTGCTTCAGGCCGCCTGCCATGCGGCTTCCGATGCGGATATGCGGGCCTTGTATTTACCGTTAGCTGACCTGGGGCATTTTCCGCCCCTGATGCTTGAAGATATAGAGCGATTGGATCTAGTCGCGATTGATGATCTTGAGTATGTCGTTGGCCGAAAACGGTGGGAAGAAGCCCTGTTTCATGCGTTTAATCGCTTGCGCGATGCTGGCAAACAGCTTGTTATCGCCTCTAACACACCTCCGCGCCAGCTTGAGGTTGTGCTTCCGGACCTTGCTTCACGCCTTACCTGGGGAGTGACGTTTCATTTACACCCTTTGGATGACGAAAGCCGTTTGGCCGCGCTTAGGCTGCGCGCCAATGTCAGAGGAATGCAGCTACCCGATGACGTAGGGCGCTATATCTTGCACCGCGGACCTCGCGAATTAGGCGATTTATGTAAGGCGATTGAAACTCTGGATCAGGCTTCCTTGTCGGCTAAGCGTAAACTGACAATCCCGTTTGTTAAGTCTGCACTTGGCTGGTAAGCAAAAACCCGCTGAGTGGATCAGCGGGCATATAACGATTAATTGTTCAGAACTTAAAAATTAGGCAGTTTGACGCATCTTGCCAGCAGCAGCCTGTGCTTGTTTCACGTTTTCTTCGGTAAGCTTTTGGCTTTTCTTGAAATAATCTTGCTGAAGTGAAACCACTTTATCGGCATCGCCTTTCACGCGTTCTGCTAGCTGCTTAACAACCTGCTGTTGGCCTTCCATATAATTACGCAACCCTTGCGGATCTTTAACGCTGGTTAGCTGGCGCAATTGGTGAATGCCCGTATCAGCATAAGCCTGGCTTGCCTCCACCTGAGCGTTCAGCATCTTTTCGGCATAATCAATCGTTAGCGCAGCATAAGCGCGTGCAGGGGCCATAAAGACGTTATCAAACTGCTGGTTCATTTCATTTGTGTTGAATGTATTCATTATGAAACTCCTGCCTGAACAATAAAATGCCATTCGTTTAGCGTTTCTGCAGTGCAGCATAGCAGTCGTTTTTGTGCGCTGCAATATGGAGGGGCAGGCTTTATGTGAGCATGATGGGACATGACGGTTTACCTGCCCGGTTGGAGCGTCTAGTTTGAATAACGGCAGCGGTTGAGAAGGGATTTGCCCACGTGATCGCTTGTAGATAAGGTTGATTACCACTCAAAGGAGAGAATCATATGGATACTCGTATCGAGCGCGATAGCATGGGTGAACTTGAAGTGCCTTCTTCCGCGCTTTATGGCGCTCAAACGCAGCGGGCCATTAATAATTTTCCGGTGTCTCACACCCCTATGCCCCCCGCGTTTATCCATTCCGTAGCGCGGATAAAGCTGGCTGCAGCGCGGGCTAACCAGCAGTTGGGCCTGTTGGATGATGCTAGAGCCAAGGCTATTCAAAACGCAGCACAGGCTGTAATTAACGGGCAGCACGACGACCAGTTCCCGATCGACATTTTTCAAACGGGCTCGGGCACTTCTACCAATATGAACGTGAATGAAGTATTGGCTACCTTGGCAAGTCGTGAAGGTGTCGATGTGACGCCTAATGATCACGTGAATATGGGGCAATCAAGTAATGACGTTATCCCAACCGCCATACATGTGTCAGCAGCGATTGCGGTTAATGAGTCTCTCAAGCCAGCACTTGAGCATTTAAAGACCTGTATTGATCAGCGTGCCGAGGAGCTAAAAGATGTTGTCAAAACGGGACGCACCCATTTAATGGATGCGATGCCGTTACGCATGGACCAGGAGCTCGGGGCCTGGTCGAGTCAATTAGGGCAGGCTATTGAGCGATTCGACAGCGCGATGAGCAGGCTATGCCGCTTGGCGCAGGGTGGGACAGCGGTTGGTACGGGTATTAATGCACCTGAGGGATTCGCTGAGCAGGTAGCCAAAGAGCTAAGCGAGCAAACCGGGCTTAATTTTGCACCCAACGATAGTTTTTTTGCTAGTCTTTCATCTCAGGATGCCGCCGTTGAACTATCCGGGCAGTTAAAAGGCCTCGCGTGCGTCATTATGAAGATTGCCAACGACTTACGCTGGATGAACTCAGGCCCCTTGGCTGGGCTCGGCGAAATTGAGCTTGAGGCGCTTCAGCCGGGTAGTTCCATCATGCCGGGCAAAGTTAATCCTGTGATTCCTGAGTCGGCAGCGCAGGCGTCAGCCCAGGTGATTGGGTTGGATGCCGCCATTACCGTGGCAGGCCAGAGCGGTAATTTTCAGTTGAACGTCATGCTGCCACTGGTGGCAACGAATTTGCTCACGGCGATTACGCTAATGAGTAATACGTCACGGTTACTGGCGGATAGAGCAATTGCAACGTTCAAGGTGCGAGAAGATAACTTGCAAGTCCCCTTGGCTCGAAATCCGATTCTGGTGACCGCGCTTAATAGCGTGATTGGCTATAATGCCGCGGCGGCAGTGGCTAAAAAAGCCTACCAGGCAGGTAGGCCTATCATTGATGTTGCTGAGGAAGAGACGGATCTGGATCGTAAAACACTGGAACGCCTTTTGGATCCAGGCGTATTGACCCAGGGAGGCGTTCCGGAGTAACCCGTCGATCAGGTTAGTTGCTTCTCGGTTTTGCCTTTTTGAATCGTTTCGCTGGCTTGTTGATGCTCTTCGCTGTCTGCTTCGGGTCGCTCCTGCTCATTTTGGCGAGAGGGCTGATAGCATAGGGTGGCGAGAATAGGAAAGTGGTCAGACCCAAAGGCATCAAGGCGCTGCATGTTGACCAGGGTGAAGTGGTTGGTTACAAAAATGTGATCAAGAGGCCAGCGTAATAAGGGGTTCTTGGCGTGGAAGGTACTAAACATGCCCCGTCCGCGCCTAGGGTCAAGCATGCCGCTAACCCTGCAAAATAGTCGAGTGGTACGTGACCAGGCGACGTCATTCAGATCGCCAGCCACCAGGGTAGGCTGGGGCGTTTGGTGCACCTCTTGGCCCACCCATAAAAGTTCGGCATCACGCCATAACGACTTTTCGCTTTCTGATGGTGCAGGTGGGCGAGGGTGGACGGCATATAGGCGAATATAATCGCCGCTTTCAAGCTGCACCTGAGTATGAATGGAAGGGATATCCTCCTGAATTAGCCATTTAACGGAGGTGTCTTTTAGTGGCAAGCGCGAATAAAGATGCATGCCGTACAAGTTATCTAAAGGCACTTTAACGTTATATTTCCAGCGTTCTGCTAGCACGGGGTCGAGCTTATCCTGCCACCACTGATCTGACTCAAGGGTTAAAATGATATCCGGCTGGTGTTGCTGGATCATCCCCAATAATCCTTCCGTGTGCCGATTAGGCGTCAGCACATTGGCAATTAAAAGCGTAATGTGCTGTTTGCTGGAAGACTGCTTGGATGCGTTTTTAACGTCCACTGGCCATAGCCGAGTCCAAGGCAAGATATATTGGCTTTGTAAAGTGACGGTGATGAGAACGATAACCCAAATCGCGGTACGCCAATTGCCAGGCGATAGAAAGACGAGAGCGGATACCCCACAAAGCAGCGACAGAGTTGCTATTTGAACGCGAGGGAATTCAAAGCAGCGGATCCACCACCAGCGAAGAGGGATGCGTGCAATCAGTGTTGCAAGCAGTGGTATTAACGCTATGCACGCAAGGAGGGGGGTAAGGAGAGGGGCGAGCATTATGGGTTTCCTGCTTTAGAAAGAGGGGTGGACGGTTTAAAACGCTGAAAATTTAAATACTCACTTACGTAGCGATTTTATAGCGAGATAGGGCGTGAGTGGGTTGTTCAGAAAGAAAAAATTAGCTTGCAATGCAGTGATAAATAAGTAGAATACGCATCCGTTGCACGACAGGACCATAGCTCAGTTGGTTAGAGCGCCACGTTGACATCGTGGAGGTCGGCGGTTCAAATCCGCCTGGTCCTACCATCATCGCAACCTTTTCTATTTAGGACCATAGCTCAGTTGGTTAGAGCGCCACGTTGACATCGTGGAGGTCGGCGGTTCAAATCCGCCTGGTCCTACCAAATATGTTAGCCCCGTGCTTTTTAAAGCACGGGGTTTTTTTGTTTAGCGTCGTTCTCATGCCGTGCACGTTTATTGCGCGCAGCATTGCTATTCAGACACAGCTTACCTTGTCGGGTGTAACGCCCGGAGATCAGGGGGCTTGGTACGCTGTGTCTTTTGGCGTGAGATGATGCCTGTCACGATAACGTCATGCTTCATAAAGTACAATATGTGTATAGCTATTGGCATGGCGCTATGCGGGAATTCGCGCTGTGATGAACAACTCTCTCCATGAACATGATTCAAGGATGAAGATATGTATCTTAATTTATTGCCCCGTTGGGCCTCAGTTTTTGGTGGCTTAAAGTTAGGCCGTAAATCTGCAAATAAACCGCCGCTAGTGAGCGATAATAGTGAGAGTGTGGAGCTTGATGAGTATTTTCATACGGCTCAAGAGCTAGGGTTGAGCCGCTATAAGGCAGAAGAAATATTCAACCAAACGCTAAGAAAAGCGCGCCGCCGCTCTGAGCTATCCATGAGCGACGTTATTTTTCGCGCTTACTGCACCATTCATCTACATGCTTATCACTAGCGGGTCGGTAGATCTGTTTGGCGCTGAAAAGTCGCTATTAGCGCTTCGATTCCTGCCTGATCGTCTGCGGTAAAGCGCGCAGGTAGTGGGCTGTCCAGGTCTAGAACGCCCCATAGAAAGCCTTCTATCACGATGGGAATGACCAGCTCGGAGCGTGAGTCGGCATCGCAGGCAATATGGTCTGCGACGGCGTGTACATCATCGACCCGCTGTGTTTGCTGCTGACGCGCTGCGGCTCCGCATACGCCTTTGCTAAAAGGGATGGGGTGGCAGGCGGGCTTGCCCTGAAAAGGCCCTAGCCCCAGGATCTCGGGTTGACGCTGAAGATAAAACCCCACCCAGTTTAGGTCAGGTACTTCCTGCTGAATAAACGCGCACATTTGAGCGCTGTTGGTAAGCCAGTCGCGTGTATCAAGCAGGGCTTCGAGCTGGCGGTTGAGTAGCGCGTAATTAATGGTTGGCATCATTATCTCATCATAAACGCATCAGGCCGACACTAAGGTCGGCCTGATGAGGTGCTTGCTGAAGGGGTTATTCAGTCCAGCCCGGCACGGCAGCGCCTTTAAACAGCTCTTCAGCTTTGGCTGCTACTTCGTCGCGCTGATAGGCATCCACTAGTTGGCGAATATCTTCACGCTCTTCGTCACCGCCGCGTACGGCAATAAGGTTCACGTAGGGAGACTCAGGCCCTTCTTTGATCAGGGCATCGTCAAGCTTCAAACCAGCTGGTTGGGCGAACGTGTTGTTGATAAACGCCATGTCGACATCGCGCAATACACGGGGCAACTGGGCAGCTTCAATTTCACGGAAGCGGAAGTTGCGCGGATTCTCGGCGATATCGATCGGCGTCGCTTCCAGATACTCCGGGTCGTTCAGTGTGATCAGGCCTTCGTTATGCATCAAAATCAACGCACGACCTTCATTGGAAGGGTCGTTGGGCAGTGCAATCTGCGCGCCGTCGGGCAGATCTTCAATGCTATCGAATTTTTCTGAATAAGCACCGATCGGATAAACAAAGGTATAGCCTGCAACGGCAAGGTCATAGCCGCGATCGCTAACCATGGCATTCAAGTAAGGGGCGTGCTGGTAGGCGTTGGCATCAAGGCTACCGTCGGCCAGCGCAACGTTGGGCGTTACGTAGTCGGTAAATTCGATAATTTCGACATTAAGGTCGTACTCTTCTTTGGCAATCCGCGCCGCCACTTCCATGACTTCAGTTTCGGGGCCAGCAACGGTACCCATTTTCAGCGTGCGGGTTTCTGCGTTTGCAACGTTAACGGCCAGTGCCAAGGCTGTCAGGCTACCAATTATTAGTTTTTGCATGATAAGTCTCCTAATGCGTTGTATCGTCATTTTTTAATAATATTGGAATAAGAAAAATAATTCTAATGTTTTTTTGTTATAAGAGAGCATAGCCAATTGCGATCACTATTTACGATCACTTTTGCGCACCAGATAGTCGCCCAGGCTTTGAAAGCCTTGCACCATGACCACCAAAATAATCACGGTAATCAGCATAATAGTGGGGTTAAAACGGTTGTATCCATAACGGATGCCCAGGTCCCCCAGGCCGCCGCCACCTACCGCACCCGCCATAGCGGAGTAACTGACTAGCGTTACCAGCGTAATGGTTAAGCCTGTAATGATGCCGCCCCGTGCCTCTGGTACAAGTACCTTGCGAATAATCTGCCACGGGGTTGCGCCCATGGACTGAGCAGATTCTACCAGGCCCGGCGACACCTCATTGAGTGCGCCCTCTATCAGACGCGCCACAAAAGGGATGGCCGCAATGGTTAGGGGAACTGATGCGGCGTTGATGCCTATCGACGTACCTACCAGCATACGTGTGAACGGGATGATGGCTACCATCAAAATAATGAAAGGAATCGAGCGGCCAATATTAGTAATAATGCTCAATACCTGATTAAGCACTGGCTGGGCTAGAATTTGCCTTGGCCGTGTCGCGTACAACAATACGCCTAATGGTAGGCCGAGCAGTGTCGAAATGACGCCAGAGATGGCCACCATATACAGCGTATCCAGCGTGGCCTGTAAAATAAGGTCAAACATTGCGCTGGACATAACCAAGTACCTCGACTTCTAACTGGTGAGACTGAAGATAATCCATTGCCTGTTGCGTCTGCTCTGTCGTGCCAAGCAGTTCTGCAATCATAAGCCCTAAGGTGCGGTCCTGAATGGACTCGACTTTGGCCTGTAAAATGCTGACATCCACATTGCACTCGCGGGCCAGGCGGGAGATAAGCGGTGTTGAGACGGCATCGCCAGAAAACGTTAGGCGTACGACGGGGTGAGTGGTCTCTCCTGGCGTATCGCTTAAGCGTTCGATCAGCTCTTTAGGGGGGCTAAGCTGGAGAAAATCGTTCAAAAACTCGCGGCCAAGCTGAGTGCTGGGGGCCGTGAAAAAGTCGCCGACTTCTGCGTCTTCCACTAGTGTGCCGTTGGAAATAAGGCTTACGCGGTGGCAAATTGACTTAACCACTTCCATTTCATGGGTAATCAACAAAATGGTGATACCCAACTGGTGATTAATATCACGCAGCAACTCAAGAATAGAGCCGGTAGTTTGTGGATCTAATGCCGATGTTGCTTCATCACACAGCAGCACATTGGGTTGGCTGGCCAGAGCGCGGGCGATAGCAACACGCTGCTTTTGGCCACCCGAGAGCTGCGCGGGATACTGTTTGGCTTTGTCCGCCAGCCCGACCATTTCCAGTAGCGGAAGTACGCGGTGTTGAATGGCGCTACGTTTTTCACCCATCAGTTCAAGCGGCAGAGCAACGTTATCAAACACGTTCCGCGTAGTAAGCAAGTTGAAGTGCTGGAAAATCATGCCAATGCGGTGACGTGCCTGGTTTAGGGCGCCGCCGTTTAAGCGAGTCATCTCTTGGCCATCCACGGTCACGCTGCCACTGGTTGGCCGCTCAAGTAAGTTAACGCAACGGATTAGCGTGGATTTCCCAGCGCCGGATAGGCCGATAACGCCGTGAATAGCGCCTCTAGGTACGTGCAAATTAACATCTTTCAAGGCGTGAACGGCGTTATTGCCGCTGCCATAAGTTTTACTGACGTTGCTAAGTTCAATCATAGCGTCTGCCTTAATAGGAGGCCAAAGACGGAGTGCAAGGGAGCAAGCGTAGGGCGAGGAATAAAAAAAAGGCCACCCTTTCGGGTGGCCATCAACGCTGGACACACCCTTTTAGCTGCACTTCACCAAACCTGTGGCTTGGTGGGCGCCCGCAATATGGGTACAAATCGGCGCCATTACATGGGCCGAAAGTCTAAGCAGCCCCTTCCTCTTTGTCAATTGAAACCGGCTGCTTTACGCGTGTGGCCGCTTAATTAGGCGCAGTCGTGCGTTTTTAAACGTTTTTAGGCGTACTGCACTTTGCTTTGCGTCCATCAAGGCATTTGATTAGCGTCACGCATGCTGCTCATCATACTTTCCCGGGTGCGGTGTGCGCATTGTTAACTTCTCACGGATAAACTTGCGCCGGGTTGATTTCGTGTTTGAATAGGCGCTTTCACAGCGACATAGTAAGGGTGGATTATGTTTACCGGCATCGTACAGGGCACCGCAAGTATAGTAGAGGTGCATGAACTTGACGCGTTTCGAACCCATGTAGTGGCATTGCCACTCGAAATGCGTGAGGGGTTGGAAATTGGTGCGTCAGTGGCCCATAACGGCGTGTGTTTAACAGTTACTGCTATTGAAGGCGATAACGTTAGCTTTGATTTGATGCGAGAAACCCTGCGCTTGACTAATCTTGGTGCACTTGAACCGGGTGGGCGCGTCAATATAGAGCGTGCTGCACGGTTTGGTGACGAGATTGGGGGGCACTCGATGTCCGGCCATATTATCTGTATGGCCGGCGTCGTCGCGATAGAAGAAGCTCCCAATAACCGTCGGCTTTGGTTTTCTCTACCCGACACGGTTGGCCGCTTTGTGTTTGAAAAGGGGTATATCGGTGTTGATGGCATCAGTTTGACGGTCGGAGATGTGCGTCGCGCGGCAGATAATAGTGGCATTGAGTTCAGTGTGAATCTGATACCCGAAACGCTCTCACGCACCATGCTCAAAGAGCGTCTGCCTGGCGATAAGGTCAATATTGAAATTGATCCGCAAACACAGGTGATTGTCGAAACGGTCGAGCGCGTGCTGGCTAAACGATTATAAGAAAGCAGCGGGTGGTTGGCTGACCTGCTGGTTCGCTGATGGCCTGAAGATTGCTAGCGTTAGTGTCAGTGGAGGTGGCTCCGCTTAAACCGGCTGTGCGTTAGGTACTCGCATCGCGCGGGAGCTTTCGGTAATATGTGCGGCTTTTCTCGCTCCAAGGGGACGCATACTGCGTTTGCGCGAAGGATAAAACATACATGAAACTTCTGGATAAGTATTTCAAGCTCACTGAGCTAAATACGAATGTGAAAACAGAGGTGGTCGCCGGGATCACAACGTTCCTGACGATGGCTTATATCATTTTCGTAAACCCTAGCATCCTGTCGGAAGCGGGTATGGATTACGGTGCCGTCTTTGTCGCGACGTGCGTGGCGGCAGCGATTGGCTGCTTCGTGATGGGGATTTGGGCTAATTACCCCATTGCGCAAGCACCGGGGATGGGGCTTAACGCCTTCTTCACTTACGGCGTGGTGCTAGGTATGGGATATACCTGGGAAGCCGCGCTTGGTGCGGTCTTCTTCTCGGGTTTGATATTCTTCGTACTGAGTGTTTTTAAAGTCCGTGAGTGGATTATCAACTCGATACCACTCTCGCTACGCTTAGGGATTGCGGCAGGGATAGGGCTTTTTCTGGCCATGATTGCGCTTAAAAACGCAGGTATTGTGGTGGCTAATCCGGCGACTCTGGTCGCGATGGGAGATCTTTCACAGCCAGCGGCTCTTTATTCATTGCTGGGCTTTTTTGTGATTACCGCGTTGGCGTACCTGCGGGTCAAGGGCGCGGTATTAATTGGCATCCTGGGCATTACTCTCATTTCGATGCTGTTGGACCATAATGCATACAACGGTGTGATGTCGATGCCGCCCTCTATCGCGCCTACCTTTATGGCGATGGATCTGGTGGGCGCCCTTGATGTGGCGATGCTCAGCGTTATTTTTGCGTTCCTGTTTGTTGATCTGTTCGATACATCCGGCACGCTGGTAGGGGTTGCTCATCGGGGTAATCTACTCGACAAGGATGGCAAACTGCCTCGTATCGGGCGCGCCATGATGGCCGATAGCACAGCATCGATGGCAGGCGCGGCACTCGGTACCTCAACCACCACGAGCTATATCGAATCAACGGCGGGCATTGCATCGGGTGGGCGAACAGGCCTAACAGCCGTCGTGGTCGGTGTACTGTTTTTAATCAGTCTTTTCTTTGCGCCGTTAGCAGGCTCTATCCCGGCTTATGCCACTGCCGGTGCGCTGCTGTACGTTGCGGTACTCATGGCGGGCAGTTTATCCCATGCGAACTGGGAAGACCCAACCGATGCTGCTCCGGTATTAATTGCAGCATTGGCAATGCCGCTGACGTTTTCAATTGCTGACGGTATTGCCTTGGGCTTTATTAGCTTTGTAGGAATTAAAACGCTTTCAGGCCGGTTTAGCGACCTGAATCCTGCTGTCGTGATTCTGGCCTTGCTGTTTGCAGCGAAGTTTCTATTCCTGGGTTAATTACCCAGGCTATTTATTATTAATCTATGAGAGACGCGATGAGCATCTACGGTGACTACATTAAGTCGGTTATTCGCACCGTTCCTGATTGGCCTGAGCAGGGGGTGAACTTTCGTGATATCACTCCGTTATTACAAAACAGTGCGGCGTTTCGCAAACTAATTGATAGTTTCGTGCATCGCTATCAGGAAATGAACCTGGATGCCATCGCCGCGATTGATGCGCGTGGTTTCATTATCGGTGCACCGCTCGCCTATGAGCTAGGTTGTAGCTTTGTACCGGTTCGCAAAAAAGGCAAACTGCCTTTTAAAACGATCAGTGAAACCTACAAGCTGGAATACGGTCATTCGGAAGTAGAACTACATTCTGACGCTTTTCAGGAAGGTGACCGGATCCTGCTGATGGATGACCTGATTGCCACCGGTGGCACTATGCTGGCCGCCGCCAACCTTATTCAGCGTTCTGGCGGGCATGTCGTAGAAACCGCCACTATTATTGACCTACCCGAGTTGGGCGGTTCTCAGAAAATTCGCGATGCTGGCTTCAGCGTATTCGCGGTATGTTCTTTCAACGAAGACGAGTAACGCCTCTCATGAGCAGCGAACGCTATCACCAACACTTCATTATTTCCTGGGACCAGCTGCACCGAGATGTGCGTCAGCTTTGCCACCAAATGATGGAGCGGGACTTCAAGGGTATTGTGGCGATTACCCGTGGCGGGTTAATCCCAGCGGCACTTATTGCACGTGAGCTTAACGTGCGCCTGATTGATACGATCTGTATTAAAAGCTATGACCATATGGATCAGGGCGGTCTGAATATCATGAAGGGCGTTGACCATGATGGCGAAGGTTGGCTGTTGGTCGATGATCTGGTGGATACCGGTAAAACCGCGCGTGCGGTACGTGAAATGATGCCTAAAGCGCATTTTGTCACTATCTATGCCAAGCCAGAAGGGCGCCCTTTGGTTGACCAATATCTCACTGAAGTGGCTCAGCAGTGCTGGATTCAATTCCCTTGGGATATGGGAGTTGCCTATGTTGAGCCTCTCGTTGATCAAGTTAAAAGGACTTATGACTAATCCATTAACGAACGACTGGGGCCGGTGGCTCGGTGATGAATTTCAAGCCGACTATATGAAGGCGTTGAAACAGTTCTTGGCTCAGGAAAAAGCGGCTAAAAAGGTTATTTACCCTCACTCTTCTGATTGGTTTCGTGCGTTTGAACTGACGCCATTGGAAGAGGTGAAAGTCGTTATTCTAGGTCAGGACCCGTACCACGGCCCCCGTCAAGCGCATGGGTTAAGCTTTTCTGTTCAGCCGGGGGTGAAAATCCCCCCGTCGCTTGCCAATATTTATAAAGAACTGGCAAACGATGTGGGCGTTAAACCGGTGCCGCATGGCAGCCTGGTTAGCTGGGCCAAACAAGGCGTTTTGCTGTTAAACACGGCGTTAACCGTTGAGCAAGGCAATGCCGCGTCGCATCGCGGCAAAGGTTGGGAGCCGTTTACCGATCGAGCAATCGAAACGGTAAGTCAGCATGCTCCGCCGTGCGTGTTTTTGTTATGGGGTAGTCATGCGCGCCAGAAAAAAGCGCTGATTGATCAGCGGCGCCATTTAGTGCTGGAGTCGCCCCATCCTTCGCCGCTGTCTGCCCATCGGGGCTTTTTTGGCAATCACCAGTTTTCTCAAGCGAACCAGTTCCTGGTGGGGCAAGGACGTTCGCCCGTTGAATGGCAACTGCCCGAAAGCGCTTAACCTGATGGACAGATGCAGGTAGAATGCGCGCAATTTTGTATGCCTGAAGATGCGGCCTGAGTCGTTATCCTGATATCACACTGCAGTGAGGAAGCCCCATGAGTGTCTACGCCATTAACCATCCGCTTGTTCAACATAAGCTGGGACTGATGCGCGAAGTTGATTTGAGCACCAAGAGCTTTCGTGAACTGGCAGGTGAAGTGGCCAAGCTCTTGACTTACGAGGCCACGAAAGGCCTAGAGCTTGAGGATCACGAAATTCAAGGTTGGAACGGCGAGCCTATCGCCACGCGCCGACTTAAAGGTAAAAAAGTAACGGTTGTGCCCATTCTGCGGGCTGGTTTAGGCATGTTGGAAGGCGTTACGGATTTGATTCCCAGTGCGCGCGTCAGCGTTGTCGGCCTTTATCGCGATGAAGAAACGCTGCAGCCTGTGCCGTATTTTGCGAAATTCGCTAACGATATTGAAGAGCGTATGGCGCTGGTGATTGACCCGATGTTGGCAACCGGTGGTTCCATGATCGCCACACTGGACATGCTGCGTGAGCGGGGCTGTGAGCATATGAAGATCATTGTTCTTGTCGCTGCTCCCGAAGGCATCAAGCGTGTGCAGGATGCTTACCCAGACGTGGAAATTTATACGGCCTCGGTAGACGATCGACTCGATGAGAATAGTTATATCGTGCCGGGATTGGGAGATGCCGGCGATAAGATATTTGGAACGCGTTAAGCGTTTTTCCTAACGGTGCCCCTTACGCTTCGCGTTGGGGGCATTTTTTTGCCTTTTCGATATAAATTGATTCCTGGGAGTTGAGTGATGAGTAATGCTGGCAGCCGGTCCGAGTCTTGGCCGAAGGTACTGCTGACCGGAGCACAAATGCTGTTTGTCGCATTTGGCGCGTTGGTACTGGTTCCACTGTTAACGGGCCTGGATCCAAGTGTTGCACTTTTTACTGCCGGTGCGGGAACGTTAATATTTCATGCGGTTACCAAGCAGTCGGTGCCGGTATTTTTGGCGTCCTCGTTTGCGTTTATCGCGCCTATCCAAGGGTCTATTGCCAGTTTCGGTGTTTCCGCGACGCTTGGCGGTTTAATGGTAGCCGGTCTTGTGTATGTCGTTATTTCCCAGATCATACGCGTACGCGGTATCGGTTGGCTAAATCGTTTGTTGCCGGCGGTGGTGGTTGGCCCGGTCATCATGGTGATTGGCCTGGCGTTAGCGCCGGTGGCCGTTAGCATGGCAACCGGGGAAACCAGCGACAATATCAGCTATGGTCAAGCGATCTTTTTATCCATGGCCAGCCTGCTGGTGACGCTGGTATTAGCGGTATTTGGGCGTGGCCTGCTGCGTTTGATCCCCATTATGGGGGGGATTGTTACCGGTTACGCACTCTCCCTGGTGATGGGGGTTGTCGATTTTACACCGGTACATGAAGCGGCCTGGCTTGGAATACCCAATTTTACGGCGCCTAGCTTTCATTGGGCGGCTATTTTATTCATGATTCCTGTGGCCATTGCGCCTGCGGTTGAGCATATCGGAGATATGGTAGCGATTGGTTCGGTAACGCGTAAAAATTATCTCGAAAAACCGGGCCTGCACCGTACATTGCTGGGCGATGGTTTGGCGACTATGGCGGCGGCACTGTTTGGCGGCCCACCCAACACGACGTATTCCGAAGTAACCGGTGCCGTAACACTGACGCGGGCGTTTAACCCTGTTTATATGATTGTCGCGGCGATTATCGCCATTCTGCTGGCCTTTATTTCCAAGCTGGGTGCACTGTTGCAAACGATTCCAGGTCCGGTAATGGGCGGCATTATGACGCTGCTGTTTGGCTCGATTGCTGTCGTCGGAATGAATACGCTAGTACGTGCGGGTCAGTCGCTAACCG
Organism: Halomonas sp. AOP43-D1-4; assembly: GCF_052446175.1. NCBI lineage: Bacteria > Pseudomonadati > Pseudomonadota > Gammaproteobacteria > Oceanospirillales > Halomonadaceae > Halomonas > Halomonas sp. AOP43-D1-4. Next base: position 44,593 of record NZ_JBQSVY010000006.1, on the reverse strand, counting down.
CGCCACGCAATCTGGTGGTGGTGTCGTTGATTTTAGTGTTTGGTATTGGCGGCATGCAATTTGGGGGAGGTCAATTTACCCTGCAGGGCGTAAGCTTGGCGGCTCTCGTAGGTATCGTACTGAATTGGCTATTGCCTCGTGAGCGCGAAGGGGAGTAACAGCTCCCTCGTCCTTATCAGGATTCATTACCAGGGAAGGAGACATGTATATGGTAAGTAATGTAGCCACTGCATTTCCCGTACTCGGCGTTGTCGCTTGGAGTGGAACGGGAAAAACGACGCTACTAACGCAGTTGCTGCCACGGTTGCGCCAGGCAGGGCTAAAGGTAGCTGTCATAAAGCATGCCCATCACAGTTTTGAAGTGGATAAACCCGGTAAAGATAGCTATGAGCTGCGTAGCGCCGGGGCGGCACCGATGCTGGTCGCCTCACGGGAACGCTTTGCGCTAATGCAGGAAACGCCGGGTCAGGATGAGCCAGACCTTGCAGCGTTGCTGGCGATGATGGCTTACCATGAGCCAGACCTTGTTATCGTCGAAGGATTCAAAGCATGGCCCATTCCCAAGCTCGTACTGTATCGTAAGGGAATTGGAGAGCCGTCTATTCTTCATGATGCGACGATTCAGGCGGTGGCACTTGATGATCAACCACCGGTTGAGCTTGACCCCCGGATTACCCCGCTAAACCTTAATGATATCGATGCAATTACTCACTGGGTGCGTACGTGGGCTAGTACTCAACCCAATGGCACATTTTTAAAACATAGGTGATAAACATGCAGCTAACCCACCTCAATACGCGTGGTGAAGCTAATATGGTCGATGTGGGTGATAAGCACGAAACACGTCGTGAGGCCGTCGCCTCGGGGCGGATTTTAATGCAGCCAGAAACGCTGAAGCTGCTAAGTGATGGCGAGTTACCCAAGGGCGATGTCATTGCAACGGCCCGTATTGCCGGTATTCAGGCCGCGAAGCGTACCCATGAATTAATCCCCTTATGTCATTCGTTGGCGCTTTCCAAAGTCTCCATTGAATTTGATATCGACCCTGCGCAGGGCTGTGTCCACGTGACGGCACTGTGTCGATTAAATGGGCGTACGGGTGTTGAGATGGAGGCGCTTACCGCGGTGTCGGTCGCGTGTTTAACGCTCTACGATATGTGTAAAGCCGTCGATAAGGATATGTGTATCGACGCTGTTCAGCTTGAAAGCAAACGCGGTGGCGTACGTGGCGATTATCAGCGCAGTGCTCGCCCGCAAGCCCCTATTGTGACGGGGGAGGGGACGGCAGGCGAAGTGACATTAGGCGAACGCTGCGCCTCGCCCTGTGTTCGGGTGAAGTTTTTAGCCGAGCTGCGTGAACGTGTCGGTGTGAGTGATACGGTGCTTGATCTGGACCAGGTGCCGAGCCGTGATATTGCGGGTTTGAAGGCTGCGCTGAGCCAGCGTGATACACGATTTAGCGTGCTCACCGACCAACGGACGCTGTGTGCGATTAATCAGGTGATGGCCAACGATAGCGCACGGATTACTGACGAGGATGAAGTCGCCTTTTTTCCACCCGTGACAGGGGGCTAAACGATGAATATCCAGGTCCGAGTCCAGTCAGCGCCTTTTTCATTAGGCGATGGCTATGCGTCAACGCTCGCCCAGCGAACCGATATTGGGGCGGTTGTCAGTTTTACAGGGTTGGTTCGGGACTTTAACGAGTCGCCTGATGTCACCGGGCTTACCCTGGAACATTACCCCGGCATGACAGAGCGTACGCTGGAGCAGATAGGCGAACAGGCGTGGCAGCGTTGGGCGCTTCAAGCGGTTTATATTGTTCATCGGGTGGGCTACCTGGCGCCGGGGGATCCCATCGTTAGGGTGCTGGTGGCGAGCGCTCACCGGCGCGAAGCATTTGAAGCGTGTGACTTTATTATGGATTTTTTAAAAACCCAAGCGCCGTTCTGGAAAAAGGAGCATTCCACCAAGGGTGAGTATTGGGTGAAAGAGCGCGCTACCGATTGGCAAGATGCCGAGCGCTGGTCATAAGGCTATTGCAGTACCCGCCTGGCGAGTGCACAGCGTTCTACAGGATTCGGTTACGCCTCGTTGCGTTTATAGAGGCGCTTCCGCGGCCATTATTTGTAAGTGGACCTCGGGCATGTGCTGCATGTGGTCCGCCAACCAATGAATCAAGCGTGGCTGTAGCGCAAGGCGCAAATCAGCCAGCGTATCCGCTTTAATCTCCTCCAACTGATTGTCCAGCCATTCGCTAAAGCTATCTTCGTCGAGCGGGCTGGCGCTGCTGCTATCCAGCATCAAGCGACCGATGCGCCACCATCCGGTATCGCTGGCCGCGACAGGCAGGGCGAGAAATAAACTGCCTCGGCGCGTCGTGGTTTTGGTGGCCTCCAGGCCCGGATGCGGTACAACGCTATTTTGATTAACGATACAGGGCGGTTGAGGATGGCGGGCTTCGCAGCGCAGCCCCAAGTGGTCCATAACGATCATGTCGCCATTAACGGGTGCTAAAGGTGCGCTGATGCCCAAGGAGTCTGCAATAGCTTGGTGGGCCTGCTGGTGGCGCGCTTCGCCGTGCACGGGGATCAAATATTTGGGCCTGATCCACTGGTAGAATGTGATGAGTTCTTCTTGCGCAGGGTGGCCTGTGGCGTGCAGCTCTGGATGATTAACCTCATCAAAGATCGTGACCCCAAGTTGGACCAAGCGTTTTTTGAGCTGCTCAATGGGGCGCTCATTGCCGGGGATAGCTTTGGCAGAAAAAATGACGTTATCGCCAGGCTCAAGGTCAATAAACGGATGGCGCCCTTGGGCGAGTCGTTGCAGTGCTGCACGAGGCTCACCTTGGCTACCTGTGGCGATAATCACCACTTCATCGGGGGGCAAATAGCCCAAATCATGGGGGGGGACAAGCGCTGGGAAGTCATCCATGTAGCCAAGCCCGCGTGCAATGCTCACCATGCGCTCCATGGATCGCCCCATCAAACTGACCCGACGGCCGCATTGATGAGCCGCCCGGCCAATGGCCAGTACGCGTGCCAGGTTGCTTGCAAAACAGGAGACCACGACGCGGCCCTTGCATTCCTTCAGGCTTTTAGCCAGCGCTTTAGCCACATCGCCTTCACTGCTGGAGTGGCCAGGCAGAGGGGCATTGGTTGAATCACCTACTACTAAATCAATCGGGGCAAGCGCTCGAAAGTGCGCCGCGTTAATGGGCGTGCCAATCAGCGGCTCTGGGTCCAGCTTCCAATCCCCTGTGTGCATTATGCGGTAATCGCCCGTCACGATGACCAGCGCGCAGCTTTCAGGGATCGAATGGGTAACCGGCAAATAGCGCACCGAAAAGGGCGCCGTTTCCATTGCTTCGCCCGGCTCGATGATCTTAATCGCGGCGCTACTTAGCTGGTGTTCAGCGAATTTCGCGCGTAAGAGGCCTGCCGCAAGTGGGGTGGCATAGATAGGGCAGTTCCACTTGGGCCATAACCAGGCAACCGCGCCAATGTGATCTTCATGTCCATGCGTTATAAATAACGCTTGGGGCGTTATGTTCAGTGCCTCGGCGGTGCCCAGGTTAGGTACCTGAAGGGGCGAGTTAGGCAAATCCTGGCGAATCATCATGCCGCAGTCGACCGCGATCCAGTGATCGTCGTATCCATACAGCGTTAGATTCATGCCGATTTCACCACACCCACCCAGCGGCAGTAGGCGCAGAGGCGGGCGGCGGCGAGGACGAAGTTGAACGCGTGGTGGATGCATCGGTTATGAAAAGCCTAAAAAGTAATGCCTTAACTATACGGGAAGGCAGGGGCGGCTAACAATGACCCCCGACATTAGATAACGGTGCTTCGTTAATAGGGTTCCGGTACACTAGGCAGCCGTTATTTACGGCGTCGCTATTTAGCCGCTGTTTGCGGCGCCGTTGCACTATGCCAATAGACGATGCCAATAGTGGTTTGTCATTTGTATTTCGTAGGTCGTCAAGAGTACTTCACATGTCTCATTATTACCGTTTAGTCGTTTCCTGCCCCGATCAGGTGGGTATTGTTGCCCGTGTGTCTGGATTTATTGCTCAACAAGGCGGCTCTATCACCGAGGCCAGTCAGCATTCTGACTTGCAAACGGGCCGCTTTTTTATGCGTTATGAGATATTGGCCGATTCGCTTGGCATGTCCGTTGAAACATTACGCAGCGCCTTTGAGCCAATTGCTCAAGAGTTTTCCATGCAGTGGGCGCTAATGGATACTCAAAAGCGTCGGCGCGTCATCCTCATGGTCTCCCGTGAGTCTCACTGCCTGGTGGATTTACTTTACCGTTGGCAGGCAGGTGAGCTGGATTGTGATATCGCCGGTGTGATTTCTAATCACGAAGACATGCGCTCAATCGCTGAGTGGTACGGTATTCCTTATCACCATGTGCCGGTGGACGCGAATAATAAGGAAGAGTCGTTTACTCAGGTGCAGGAACTTATTGATAACGCGCGAGCGGACTGTATTGTATTGGCGCGCTATATGCAGATTCTGCCCCCGTCGTTGTGTGAGCGCTATGCTGGGCAGGTAATTAATATTCACCACAGCTTCTTGCCTTCATTTGCTGGCGCCAAGCCTTACCATCAGGCTTATGAGCGCGGCGTAAAGCTAATTGGCGCGACGTGCCACTACGTGACGGAGGAATTGGATGCCGGGCCGATTATTGAGCAGGATATTCATCGTGTGAGTCATTGCCATACGCCAACCGACCTGGTTCGCTTTGGGCGCGATGTAGAAAAAGCCGTATTGGCGCGAGGCCTGCGCTGGCATCTGGAGGACCGCGTTTTGATCCACGGCAATAAGACCGTTGTCTTTAGCTAAGCGTTTTAAAAACTGTTTAAGCTGAACCAGTAACAAAACAAGGGGGTGGTCATGAAAATGGCCACCCCCTTGATGCTTTTCAAATCCAATTCCACGCAAACGGCTTATTAGCCTAGCGCTTGGCCATTACCGCCACGGATGACGCCTACACCTACGCCTTCAATATCCAGGGATTGGGTTCGCAGGTCGATTTCAATCGGTGCAAAATCAGCGTTTTCCGCAATCAGCATGACCTGATACCCTTGGCGTTGAAAGCGTTTTACAGTGACTTCATCTTCCAGCCGCGCAACGACGATTTGCCCGTCACGTACACGATCAGTGCGGTGCACCGCCAGTAAATCGCCTTCCAGGATGCCCACATCCTTCATGGATAAACCGCGTACCCGCAGGAGGTAGTCGGCTTTAGGGGTGAAATATTCTGCGGGTAGCGGGCAGTAACGGTCGATATGCTCCGCTGCAAGGATCGGGCTGCCAGCGGCCACTTCACCGATGACTGGCAAGCCCATCGGCGGAAGATCATTGCTGTTGGCTGCAACGGTGGCGGGTAATTCGCTAACGTCCTGAGCTTCCTGGTTGGGGAGGCGAATCCCCCGCGACGTATTGCGAATAATCCGGATAACGCCTTTACGCTCAAGAGCACGTAAATGCTCTTCAGCGGCATTGGGGGATTTAAAGCCCAAGGCCTTGGCAATTTCGGCGCGGGTGGGAGGGTAGCCGAATTCACCCATGGTTTTTACTATAAAATCAAAAACATGTTGCTGACGTGCTGTGAGTGGCCGCGACATACCAAACTCCATAAACAATAAAAGACAGTCGGTATCTGTCTGCTTGATCAGTATGTGTTTAAGTATACAGTATGTTGCTCTATCCAGTACATGGTTAAAAAAGCAGCTTGTTAAAACACTGTCTGTGAGCGGTAAGACGTTTGAATTAACACTAATGTGCAGGGTAGCCAATTAAAAAAAATCGGTGAATAAGGGTGATTGAGCCTGATTAAGATATGACTTACTATTCTGGCATGTTTTAAACACTCGTTTCTCCGGAGGCCATAATGGCACAATCTGACACGGTGTCACGCATTCTGGATACCGCTGAGGTGCTGTTTGCAGAGCGTGGCTTTGCTGAAACGTCACTGCGTAACATTACCAGTAAAGCGCGAGTAAACCTGGCGGCTGTTAATTATCATTTTGGTTCCAAGAAAGCCCTTATCCAAGCCGTATTCTCGCGCTATCTAGACCCGTTTACTCAGCGTTTTCATGGTGCGCTCGATGAGCTTGAAGCCCAATACGCCGATCGTGCCATCCCCCTGGAAGAGCTGCTTGAAACAATGGCCACCACGGTGCTGGCAGTGCCTGCTGAACGGGATAGTTTGAAAGTCTTCATGCGCTTATTGGGATTAGCCTATAGCCAAGCGCAGGGGCATTTACGGCGCCATATTCAAGAGCAATATGGGGATGTGTTTACCCGCTTTACCGGGCTTGTGCGTAAGGCGACCCCTGATTTACCCGATGCCGAGCGTTTTTGGCGGCTGCACTTTATGTTGGGTACGGTCATTTTCACCTTGTCGGGGCTGGATGCGCTACGTGATATCGCCTCCAAGGATTATCAGGAGCAGGTGACTGTGCGTGATTTAGTGCGACGCTTGCGCCCTGTGGTCGTTGCCGCCATGAATGCTCCACTGCCGCAAGAGGTTGAAGGAGCGCAGCATGCGAACGCCCCTGTTAGCTGAGTTGCCACCTAAAAAAGACGGCTGGATCGAAATTGATACCGGCGCACAAATCCTGCGCTGGTGGCAGGGTCAAACACCAGACTTTGAGTGCGCTATCTCTACTGGAGGCGCTGGCGTTGGCCAGCAAGAAGGAAGTGGCCAAACGCCGCATGGCTGGCACTATGTTCGCGCGGCAATTGGCCATGAACAGCCGGTCAATGCGGTATTTAGAGGCAGGCGTTTTACCGGTGAAATTTTCTCAAGTGACTTGGCCGACGCTCATCCGACACGTGACTGGATTTTGACGCGTATTTTATGGCTGTGTGGGTTAGAGCGAGGATTTAACCGTGCAGGCACGGTTGACTCTCAGCGCCGCTATATTTATGTACACGGAACGCCGCCCGATCAACCGATGGGCAAACCTGCTTCACATGGCTGTGTTCGTATGCGCAACGAGGACCTGCTTTATATCTTTGAGCGCGCCGTGCCTGGAACGCCTGTTTGGCTACATGGCAGCCATCTGTAATGGCCTTACGCAGAGGCTTTTTTGACTCTGTGCGTTGATCGTCTAAAATCATCGGCCCTTTTGTTGGATCCCTGCTAATGACTCAACCTATTGGCCCGGTCATGCTCGACCTGGAAGGGCCTGAATTATCCAATGCTGAAAAGCGCTTGCTGCTTGAACCTGCTGTCGGTGGCGTGATTTTGTTTGCCCGTAATGTGGAAGACGCCTACCAGGTGCGCAAGCTGTGTAGCGATATAAGGCGCATACGGGGCGATCTTTTATTGGCGGTTGACCAAGAGGGTGGCCGCGTACAGCGTATCAAAAAAGGGCTTACCCGCTTACCGGCCATGGCCCGGATTGGTGAGCGTTATGCTCAAGACCCTGAAGAAGGCCGCTCTCTCGCCATGGACGCAGGTTGGTTGCTTGGCATGGAAATGGCCGCCTGTGGGCTGGATTTAAGCTTTGCACCAGTGCTTGATGTGGATAGCGGGATTTCTAGCGTCATCGGCGACCGTAGTTTCAGTGGTGACCCTGAGCACGTTGCTCAATTAGGCGCCGCTTTTGTTGAGGGCTTACATCAGGCGGGCATGGGCGCTGTGGGTAAACACTTCCCTGGTCACGGCGGCGTAGCCGCGGATTCCCATGTCGCACTGCCCATTGATGAGCGTTCAATGGAGGCAATTAAACAGCGCGACCTTGTCCCCTTTGAACATCTAGCCCCCCAGCTGGATGGCATCATGCCCGCGCATGTCATTTATCGAGCGTTTGATACACGCCCGGCGGGCTTTTCGCCCAGTTGGTTGGGGATGCTACGTGAATCGCTGGGCTTTAAAGGCTGTATTTTTTCAGATGATTTGAGTATGGCAGGTGCTCACGAAGCGGGCTCGCCACGCGAGCGTGCCGCTGCTGCGCTCGCCGCTGGCTGCGATATGTTGCTGGTGTGTAACGACCGTGCCGCTGCGCTTGAGGTCGTTGAAGCCAGCCAGGGCATTGCCAATAAGCGCCCTGCGAAACTCCGCTATGGCCGTGCACGACCTGATTTGGATGCGCTGACCGCGCTGGGGCGTTGGCGACGTACGCATGCCAGGCTAGAAGCGCTGGCGGACTGCCCTAATCCCACCTGATTTTTCTTTTCGCAACGTTGCTACATTTTTGGGAGTTACCCCATGTCCAAATTGGATAAAGAAGCGCTTGAGTCATTGGACTCAATGCGCCAGCTAATGGAAACAGCAGACTGCCTGATCTCTCAGGAAGAAGTCGAGCGGGCGCTGGATCGCATGGCGGAGGCCATTACTGAAGACCTGGGGGACAAACTGCCGGTTTTTTATTGTGTGATGAACGGTGGCTTGATTACGACCGGGCATCTGCTGACCCGATTGGGGTTTCCGCTGGAAGTGGACTATTTGCATGCCACGCGTTATCGCAACGAGCTGCGCGGTGGCGAGCTTTTCTGGCGTGTGTCGCCTGAAATTCCCATGGCCGGGCGCCACGTCGTCATCGTGGATGACATTTTGGATGAAGGATCGACGCTCGCCGCAATTCTTGCTTACTGTAAAGAAGCTCAGGCAGCCAGCGTTACGACTGCCGTTCTGGTGGATAAGCAACATAACCGCAAAGCGGTGCCGGGCTTGAAAGCTGATTACTGCAGCCTGGAGGTCGCGGACCGCTATGTGTTCGGTTTTGGTATGGACTACAAAGGCTACTGGCGTAACGCTCCGGGTATCTTCGCCCCCAAAGGCATGTAATTTTTAGCGTTGTTATTTAGTGCTGGTTTAGCGGGGGGAGAAGCGCCTCGCTAAGCCTGTCTCGGCAATCATCCGTGTCGAAATTTCTTCTACTGAAAAGCGCGTCGCATCAATAAACGGAATATGCATAATGCGGTAAAGCGCTTCGGCCTGTTCGACTTCCTGCAGACACTGATCCATTGAGCTATAGCGGCTGTTCGGCCGACGCTCATTGCGTATGGCGGATAGCCTGCGAGCATCAATAGTTAACCCAAACAACTTGCGCTGGTGCGGTGCTAACACCTTGGGCAGCTTGAGCGTGCCGTCTTCGTCAAGGTCGTCCTCGGTAAGCGGGTAGTTAGCCGCTCGAATGCCAAACTGAAGTGCTAAATAAAGCGATGTGGGTGTTTTGCCGCAGCGCGATACGCCCACTAAAATAATATCGGCTTTGTCGTATTGATGCGTACGGGCGCCATCGTCGTTATCGAGTGCGAAGTGTACCGAATGAATCCGGTCCATATAGACGTCGTCACTGCCAATCGAGTGAGTTCTTCCCACGCTGTAAGAAGAGTGGGTGCCTAATTCCTGCTCCAAGGGTTTCAAAAAGGTAGAAAAGATATCCACCTTGAAGCCCGGCGCTTGGCGAATTACATCGCGTATCTGCTGGTCAACGATGGTATCGATAATGATCGGTTGTTGCTCATCTCGAGCGGCAGTGGATTCAATAACCCGGGCAAGCGCTTCCGCTTTTTCAAGCGTATCGATATAAGGCTTGGTCAGCATGTTGATCTCAATATCGCTGAATTGAGCCAACAGGCTGCGACCCAGGCTCTCGGCCGTAATACCGGTACCATCGGAAATAAAGAAAGCTGTCCGCTTCATAATCACGCCCGTCAATTAAATAATAGATACGCTATTGTGTGCCGAGCGTTCGCTAAGCACAACGCCCCAGGCGACTACATAAACTGCCCGTATACACCTTATGTTGTAAAAATCCTCCACTCCCTTCGCTATTAGACCAATGGCGAATAGGGTGGCACGGTGATAGGGTGACACGATCAATGATTGGCGATCTAAAAGATTGCATCAACGTCTTAAAGCGAGGGGGTTGCGTGGAAGAGTACATTCTGTGGTTCGATCAGTTAGGTATGGCCGACGTCGAACGCGTGGGTGGTAAAAACGCCTCGCTGGGCGAGATGATTTCCAATCTGTCAGGTGCCGGGGTAACCGTACCGGGTGGATTTGCCACTACGGCTCACGCATATCGTGAATTTCTCTCTCATGAAGGGCTTAACGAGCGCATTAACAGCACGCTATCGCGCCTGGACGTTGATGATGTTAAAGCACTGGCGGAAGCGGGTACTAATATTCGCCAATGGGTTATTGATACGCCGCTGCCGCCCGCTTTTGAAAGTGCGCTGCGTCAGGCCTATGAGCAACTGCAGGAGCAGCACCCTCAGCTGAAAGTAGCGGTGCGCAGCTCGGCAACCGCGGAAGACCTGCCGGATGCCTCTTTTGCGGGTCAGCAGGAAACTTTCCTGAATATCGAAGGTTTCGATAACATCAAACGCGCTGTACACGAGGTGTTTGCCTCGCTGTTTAATGATCGCGCAATTTCTTACCGCGTTCACCGTGGCTACGCCCACGAAAACGTCGCGCTGTCAGCGGGTGTTCAAAAAATGGTGCGCTCTGAGACGGGCGCTTCTGGGGTCATGTTTACCCTGGATACCGAATCAGGCTACCGCGATGCTGTCTTTGTGACGGCCTCGTGGGGGCTGGGCGAAACGGTTGTGCAAGGTGCTGTCAACCCTGATGAGTTTTATGTTCATAAGGGCACGTTAGCCGCTGGCCGCCCGGCGGTTTTACGGCGTAACCTGGGTTCCAAGCTCATCAAGATGGTTTACGGCCAGGAAACCAGCGCCGGTAAATCCGTCGACACCGTTGATGTGCCGCTTAATCAGCGTAATCGTTTCTGTATTAGCGACCAGCAGGTGATGGATCTTGCCCATCAGGCAGTGACGATTGAGCAGCACTACGAGCGCCCCATGGATATTGAGTGGGCGCTTGATGGTGACGACGGTAAGCTCTATATCGTGCAGGCACGCCCTGAAACGGTGGTCTCGCAGCAGGAAGGCGGCAAGTTAGAGCGTTTCCAGCTGCGCGAGAAGGGCCGTACCCTGATTACCGGCCGGGCGATTGGTCAGCGCATTGGCCGTGGCACGGTCAAAGTGGTCATGAGTCCGGAAGATATGGATAAGGTTCTTGACGGTGACATTCTGGTGACCGACATGACGGATCCAGACTGGGAGCCCATTATGAAGCGGGCTTCAGCCATTGTTACCAACCGTGGTGGGCGTACCTGCCATGCGGCGATTATTGCTCGTGAGCTGGGCATTCCGGCGGTGGTTGGGTGTGGTGACGCTACACAGCAGCTCAGAGAAGGCACCGATGTCACCGTTTCCTGTGCCGAAGGTGACACCGGCCACGTTTACGATGGGCTGCTGGATTTTGACTGCAAGGTTTCAAGCGTCGATGCCATGCCTGAAATCCCGTTCAAGATTATGATGAACGTGGGTAACCCTGATCGCGCATTTGGGTTTGCCAGCCTGCCTAACGCAGGCGTAGGGCTTGCCCGGCTTGAGTTCATCATCAATCGTATGATTGGCGTTCACCCTAAGGCACTGCTGGATTACGCAACGCTGCCCGCTGATTTGCAGCAGGTGATTGACCTTCGTACCGCGGGCTATACCGACCCGGTAACTTTCTACGTGGACAAGCTGGTGGAAGGTATTTCCACGTTGGCGGCGGCCTTTTACCCTCAGCGGGTTATCGTGCGTTTGTCTGACTTCAAGTCCAACGAGTACGAAAACCTGATTGGCGGTAAGCTTTACGAGCCGGGCGAAGAGAATCCCATGTTGGGCTTCCGTGGGGCTTCGCGGTATATCTCGGACGCTTTCCGGCCCTGCTTCGAGCTTGAGTGTCGCGCCTTAAAATACGTACGCGACGAGATGGGGCTTGATAACGTCGAAATCATGGTGCCCTTTGTACGCACCACCGATGAAGCCAAGCAGGTGGTTGATCTGTTGGCAGAAAACGGCTTGAAGCGCGGCGATGCAAGCGGGCTGAAAGTGATCATGATGTGCGAGTTACCTGCTAATGCATTGTTGGCTGAAGAATTTCTTGAACACTTCGACGGCTTCTCAATCGGCTCTAACGATCTTACGCAGTTAACGCTGGGGCTGGACCGTGACTCAGGCATCGTGGCGCATCTGTTTGATGAGCGTAATGCGGCGGTGAAAAAGTTGTTGGCAATGGCTATTCAGGCTTGTAAAGCCCAAGGCAAATATGTGGGTATTTGTGGGCAAGGGCCCTCAGATCATCCTGAATTGGCTAAGTGGTTGATGGAACAGGGGATTGATTCAGTATCCCTCAACCCTGATGCAGTACTTGAGACGTGGTTTATGTTGGCAGGCGAGACAATCACCTAACGTCGACCTGTAAACCGCTATTTTGCGCCCGGCCATTGTGCCGGGCGCATGCGTTTTATAGGCTACTCTGTTGTGTGGTTACTTACTTGATATTTCCCAGGATGCGAGAGGGCAGTGTAATGTCCCCAAAAAGGATTAAATTAGCACTATCAGGATTGCTGTTAGTGCCGGTCTATAGCTTTGGGTTTAGCTATGAAACCCCCTCTATAACGCCAGAAGTTGGGTCGGGGTATGAGGAAAAACCCGGCTGGGAGGCGGAGTCGTTTGCAGTTGCGGCGGCTAACCCGTTGGCAACGGATGCAGGCTATCAAGTGTTGGCAAATGGTGGTAATGCCATTGACGCTGCTATCGCTGTGCAAATGGTATTAACACTGGTCGAGCCTCAGTCCAGCGGTATTGGCGGTGGTGCTTTTTTAATGTTCTATGATGGCTCAAACGTTCAGGCTTACGACGGCCGAGAGACAGCGCCTGGTGCGGTGACAGGGGAATTGTTCATGGAAAATGGCGAGCCGCTGCCCTTTGCAGATGCGGTAGCCAGTGGACTTTCTGTTGGTGTACCAGGCACGGTGCGAATGTTGGAACAAGCACATAAAGAGCACGGCCAGTTGGCTTGGGAGGCACTTTTTGAACCCGCTATTACGCTTGCCGAGGAAGGGTTTGCCGTTAGTCAACGGCTGCACACCAGCCTTGCCAATGATGAAGCGTTACGTAGTGACCCGCTCGCCGAGAGCTTCTATTACCAGCCTAACGGCGAGCCGCTAGCGGTTGGCGACACGTTAAAAAACCCGGCGTTGGCGAGCATATTGCGCCAAATTGCGACCAACGGCAGCGCGGCCTTTTATGAGGGCGACATTGCTGAGGATTTAGTAAATCGTGTACAGAACCATCCGGTGCGGCCAGGCAGCATGACCCTTGAGGATGTTGGCGGCTACCAGACAATTGAGCGGGAACCGCTGTGTACGCCATGGCAACAGTGGGAAGTGTGCGGATTTCCTCCGCCTTCGTCTGGGCATATTACCATTATGCAAATACTGGGCCTTTTAGATCAGCAGCCGTTGTTGGAAGCACCCTTGGATAACGGCGTATCCAGCAGTGGTTGGCTGCATCAGTTTTTGGAGGCTTCTCGGCTGGCCTTCGCTGATCGCGGACGTTATATCGCGGACCCTGAGTTCGTAGAGGCGCCGGGTGGGGACTGGTCATTAATGCTGGCGCCTGACTATCTTTCAGAGCGTAGTAAGTTAATTGGCGACACCAGCATGGGCGATAGTGCGGAGCCAGGAAACCCTGGTGAGCTTGACGTTAGCTTTGCCTCACAGCCGGATCAGCCGGAATATGGCACTAGCCATATCAGTATTATTGATGCTGAAGGCAATGCCGTGGCGATGACCACGTCTATTGAGCAGGCGTTTGGTTCGCGCATCCTTGCCGATGGAGGAACCGGGCTGCCGGGTGGGTACCTGCTTAATAACGAGTTGACCGACTTTTCGTTTACCCCAGAGGTGGACGGCGAGCTGGTTGCTAATCGGGTTGAGCCTGGCAAGCGTCCGCGTTCAAGCATGAGCCCAACACTCGTCTTCGATAAAGAGTCGGGCGAGCTGGTGGCAAGCCTGGGGTCGCCGGGTGGCGCGGCTATTATTCATTACACCGCCCGCACGTTAGTTGCGATGCGTGATTGGGGGATGAGTGCTCAAGAAGCGCTCAATTTGCCTCACGCCATTACCATGGGAGGCGATGTTTATTTGGAAGAGGGGCGCTTCCCGGAAGCGACCCTGGAAGTGCTTGAGGAGTACGGGCATACCATCAGTGAAAGAGAGCTAACCAGTGGGCTTCAGGCCATCCGTAGGCTGGAGGATGGGACGCTGTTTGGCGGTGCCGACCCGCGTCGCGAAGGCGTTGTTATGGGCGATTGATCCCATTAACTGGCTTTACGAAATGAGCTGTCAGTGGCGTGTTTAAGTACACGTCACTGACGTAGCCAATTGCGCAGCTTCACCAACAGAAGCTCCCCATCGCTTAACGCTCGCCGCTCTTCAATCAATTCGCGTAAACGCGCGGGATAGTCGGTAATAATTGCATCAACCCCTAAATCGATCAGTGTAGACATTCTTGCCCGGTCATTGACTGTCCAGGCGTGTATCTCATAGCCATAAAGCGCTGCAAGACGCACTTCCTCTGCTGTAATACGGTTATGGCGAAGTCCCAAGGCATCGAAGCTTCGGCGGTCCAGCGTGCCTGGCAGGATTAATTGTGCCAGCAGTGTGACGCGTAGTTCAGGCGCTTGGCGTTTGATGTGGGCAGACAGTGATGGCGTCATCGTGGCTACCCGCATCTCCAGCATTGCGTTGGGAAAGCCGCACTCGCCATACGCTGTTATAGGATGACTGCTTTTAGCCCAGCAGGCATAGCGCATATCGGTCTCAGCACGCAGTAGGGCAATGACTGCATCAGCAAGTGCTTGTTCCTCGCCGGGCAGTGCCTTCATGTCGATCATCAATCCGGCATGGCCACGTACGCGTTCAAGTACCTCATCCAGGCCTGCGATAGGCTCGTTTTGAAAAGCATCACCGAACCAACTGCCTATGTCGTACTGACTAAGCTCTTCACGCGTTAAGTCGCCGAATTCTCTGTTATCACCGGTTAATCTTGCCAGGCTTCGGTCATGGTAAATCATGACCTGCCCATCGGCGGACAAGCGAACATCCAGCTCTACGGCGTCAGCTTTATCGATGATGGCCTGGTTAACCGCGGCCAGGGTGTTTTCGGGGGCGACCGTTGAACTACCACGGTGCGCAAACACGTTTACATTGTCGCGTAGTTCAAAGCTGTTCAGGATCCACCAGGCTTGTAAGGCGGCCAGTAGCAATACACTAAGTTCAACCGCCCAGGCAAATCGGCCCGGGAGGACGATTTTTGATGGAGGGGCAGGGCGCACCTTGTGATGCGCTAACTGAAGGTACAAACAAGCAGAAAGCAGTGCGTTAGCCGCAATACCGATAAAGGTAACGGCGAGGGTTAACAGCAGATAGCCTGTTAAATAGGCAAACATGATGGGAATTAGAAAAGTGTTGTGTTCTGGTAGCCACCAGAGAAGCGGCGTTACCAGCGCATCAAAGGCGATGGTGGTGATAACAGGTAGTGCAATAATGAGCAGTAACAGGATGAGTACGGCCGCGCCAATGGAGCGGTGCCAGCCTTTGGTTAAATGAAAACTGTGCGTCAGGGCGCGTAGCGGGCTGTAGTTATCAAGCGCTACTAAAGGAAGCGCTAACAGCCAGCGCAGATAAAGCCAGGCCGCTAAGCTTAGCCAAATCACCACAAGCGGCAGCGCGCAGGCAATAAAATACCAAAGCACTGGCGGCATGACACGCTGTAAATAGTAAGGGTCCAAGCCGCTTAGCCAAACACTATAAAGCCACGCAAGAGCGACCATGAAAGGGGCCAGCAGCAGCAAATGCGTACCGACCTGTAAAATGACTAACCCTGCCAGTGCGGGGAGGCGACGAACGCTTAACCAGAGTGCATCAAACGCAAGCCGGTAATGATTGCCGTGAGGCCGAACGGCGACCTGGAGCATGCCAGCCTGTTGCCAGTAAAGTATAAGAAAAGTAAAGACCAGGCCGACCAGCATGCAAGCAAGGCCCAAGGGGCTAAACAGCAGGCTGATTAGCTCGTCATTGGTGATCACTGTACGTTTTAATTGGGCAAGCAGGCCTTGGGTTATCCACCCAATTAGGGGTAATAACAGGGCAGAGGCCAGTAAGGTAAAAAACAAATGATAGGCGATCAAGGGGCGTAGATGATCGCGCAGTGTCTTCATTAAGGCCGAGCCAAGATGTGTCAGTGGCTGCATTGTCTTTTAAATCATAAGGATGAACTAACAGAGTGGCAGTATCCGGAAGCCCTCGCAAGTCGCCGACATCTTGCGGTAATAAAAACGCCCCACAACGAGAGGTTGCGGGGCGTTCGGTCATCGTCTCAGAATTAACGGAATTTCATTAAGTCTGTGATGGTGCGAGCATCGGCGATAGGATGGTTACGCTTCTTGAGCAACCGGAATCACGTTTGAGGCGATTTTCTGATACTCCTCAATTTCGTGGAAGTTCATATAACGATAGATCTCTCCTGCCATGGCGTCAAATTCACTCATGTAACGCTGATACTCTTCAACGGTTGGCAGGCGACCTTCCACCGCGGCAACCGCGGCGAGTTCCGCCGAGGCAAGGTACACGTTGGCACCATCGCCCAAACGGTTCGGGAAGTTACGTGTAGACGTAGACACAACGGTGCTTTTTGCAGCAACGCGCGCCTGGTTACCCATACACAGTGAGCATCCCGGCATTTCCATACGCGCACCGGCACGACCATAAATGCCGTAGTAACCCTCTTCGGTCAGTTGGTGCTGGTCCATTTTGGTCGGCGGTGCCAGCCACAGGCGAGTTTTGAGGCTGCCTGCAGGCTGCTTTTCAAGTAGTTTACCCGCTGCGCGGAAATGACCAATGTTGGTCATGCACGAGCCGATAAATACTTCATCAATCTTTTCGCCCGCTACGTCTGACAGCAAACGAGCATCGTCAGGATCGTTAGGCGCGCAAAGTACTGGCTCTTTAATCTCGGACAAATCAATTTCGATGACTTCGGCGTATTCGGCATCCGCATCGGCACGCATCAGGCTCGGGTCGGCAAGCCACGCTTCCATACCTTCGATACGACGACTAATCGTACGCTCATCGCCATAACCGTTAGCGATCATCCACTTCAGCAGTGTGATGTTGGATTTCAGGTACTCGGTAACGCTCTCATCAGACAGCGTAATAGTACAGCCAGCGGCAGAGCGCTCAGCAGAGGCATCGGAAAGCTCAAATGCCTGCTCGACCGTTAAGTCTTCAAGGCCTTCAATTTCCAGCACGCGGCCAGAGAACGCATTCTTCTTGTTGGCCTTATCAACGGTCAGAAGACCTTGCTTGATGCCGTAAAGCGGAATGGCGTGAACCAGGTCGCGCAGGGTAACGCCAGGCTGGCGCTTGCCTTTAAAGCGCACCAGTACGGATTCCGGCATATCCAGCGGCATAACGCCGGTGGCAGCAGCGAAGGCCACCAGGCCAGAACCAGCCGGGAACGAGATGCCCAGCGGGAAGCGGGTGTGCGAGTCGCCGCCGGTGCCTACTGTATCTGGCAACAGCATACGGTTCAGCCAGCTGTGGATGATGCCGTCGCCAGGACGCAGCGATACACCGCCGCGGTTCATAATGAAGTCAGGCAGTGTGTGGTGAGTGTCCACGTCAACCGGCTTCGGATAGGCCGCCGTGTGGCAGAATGACTGCATGACCAAGTCCGCTTGGAAGCCCAGGCAGGCCAGGTCTTTCAGCTCGTCCCGGGTCATCGGGCCAGTAGTATCCTGGGAGCCGACCGTGGACATTTTAGGTTCGCAGTACATGCCCGGACGAACGCCTTCCAGGCCGCACGCCTTACCGACCATTTTCTGCGCCAGGGTAAAGCCCTTGCCAGTGTCTTTGGGCTGATCCGGCAGGCGGAATACGTCAGAAGGCTCAAGGCCAAGAGACTCACGTGCTTTGCCCGTCAGGCCACGACCGATGATCAGAGGAATACGGCCGCCAGCACGTACTTCGTCCAGGATCAGCTGAGTTTTCAATGCAAACGTGGTGAGCACTTCATCAGTACCGTGCTTGCACACCTTGCCTTCGTAGGGGTAGACGTCGATGACATCGCCCATTTCCAGCTTTGATACGTCCAGTTCAATCGGGAGTGCGCCAGAATCTTCCATGGTGTTAAAGAAGATCGGAGCAATTTTGCTACCAAAACAGAAGCCGCCAGCGCGCTTGTTGGGAACGTAAGGGATATCGTCACCAAAGAACCACAGCACGGAGTTAGTGGCTGATTTACGTGAAGAGCCCGTACCCACGACATCACCGACATAAGCAACCGGGAAGCCTTTGGATTTGACTTCCTCAATTTGCTTGAGCGGACCCATAGAGCCCGGTACTTCAGGCACAATGCCGTCACGCTCGTTTTTGAGCATGGCATTGGCGTGCAGCGGGATATCGGGGCGCGACCAAGCATCGGGTGCTGGTGACAGATCATCAGTGTTGGTTTCACCCGGCACCTTAAAGACGGTCAGGGTGATTTTTTCTTCTAAAGCAGGCTTGGAAAGGTACCACTCTGCTTCTGCCCAAGACTGAATAACGTCCTTGGCAACGCTGTTACCCTTTTTGGCACGCTCTTCAACATCATGAAAGGCATCAAACATCAGCAGGGTATGCTTGAGCTGTTCGCCGGCTTCACGCGCTAACTCTTCGTTATCCAAAAGTTCTACCATGGATACGATGTTGTAGCCGCCTTGCATGGTGCCCAGCAGCTTAACCGCGTGGATTTTATCGATCAGCGGAGAGGTTGCTTCGCCCTTGGCGATTGCAGTAAGAAAGCCCGCTTTTACATAAGCGGCTTCATCGACGCCCGGCGGAACCCGGTTGGTGATCAGATCAAGAACAAATTCCTCTTCACCCGCCGGTGGGGTTTTTAGCAGCTCAATTAAGGCGGCAACTTGCTCGGCGTTTAGAGGCTTGGGTGGTACGCCTTCAGCGGCGCGTTCCTCGACATGTTGGCGATATGCTTCAAGCACGTTGGGGCCCTCTCATCTGCTTTATGGTGGCGAGCACACATTTTCACGGTGTTTGAGCGTGCGCTCGGACACATGACATACGCTTGGAAACAGCGTCTGGTTGGATGACACGGATTCTACGGCAAACTGTCGACAATGTTAAGAAGAAGGCGAGAGGCAGGTGTTGTACTTTATGTTGATACACAAAAAATACCGCTTTAAAGGCCTGTGTTTTGGCCGTTTGGGACACTTTCTGGCAGGGTGTGATGGGCCTGAGCATGCTAAAGGTGTGATCGCGGTTGCGCCGCGTTACCATGGCTTGGACGCTATAACGTTACGGTTGCTTTCCACGTTGAGCTAACCTCACAGCGAAGCGTAGAGCGCCATTATTTCTATTAGCGGTGGCCAGCAATATGTACCCAAGAGACATGGCATTGTTCTTGCGGTTTGGGAACGGGGTGAACGCTATCGGCGTTTAAATATTGTACAATTGTGAAAAAATGCTCGGAAGAACGTTATGTCAATGCAATTGCCGGAATTAACACCCGCAGACCATAAACTTCAAGCAGATGACTTGTTGCCCGAAAGTTTAAATGAATTTCTTGCCTGTATAACGCCGGACAGCTGGCTTAAATGGGCGCTAGATAACCCCGAAATACTGCTTGTTGACCACGCTCAGTGTGAGAAAAAGGCCGCTTCGACGGCCATGAGCTTGCTGTATCGTTATGTAGACCAGCCTCTTTTATTGAGCAAAATGTCTCAGCTCGCCCGCGAAGAATTGCTGCACTTTGAGCAAGTTGTGGGTTTAATGGAAAAGCGCGGCGTTGAATACAAGCATTTAACCGCTTCCCGGTACGCTGAGGGCTTGCGACGTCATGTGCGCAGCAATGATCCAGAGCGTCTTATTGATATCCTCATTATTGGCGCCTTAATAGAAGCACGCAGCTGCGAGCGTTTTGCTCGCTTGATTCCTTACCTGGATGAAGAGTTGGCTAAATTTTATCGCACGCTGGTTAAGTCCGAAGGGCGTCATTTTGAAGACTACCTACTGCTTGCGCAGCAGCAAACTAACGCTTCCATTGATGAAAGAATTGCTTTTTTTGTGGCCCGGGAAGCAGAGCTGATAACGTCACCCGATACGGCTTTTCGTTTTCATAGTGGTGTACCCGCTTAATACACCACTAGCCCAGGCAGGATATGTAGCATGCGCGATACTCGTGAGTCTGATCAGCTAATCCTCTTTGGTCATTTTTCCCTCTCTCAGGGGGATGGTGTACTAACCCACTTTAGCTATGACAAAGTCAAAGCGCTGTTAGTCTACTTACTGCTTCACCGCCAGCCGGTGAACCGTGCGGTGCTCGCCGAGCTGTTATGGCCTGACCAGGGGCTTTCATCAGGCAGGACTAACTTGCGCCATGCCCTGCACTGCCTGCGTCATTCGCTCGGGGATAACGCTGATCAAGTCTTGAATGTGTCGCGCCAAACCATCGCTTTTAACCTGCCATCGACTTGGCGCATCGATTTACATGAACTGCAGCAACTGCTGGAAGGCCCCCGCGAATTAGCAACGCTCGAAGCGGTGCTGACCTGCTATCAGGGAGACCTCGTTGAGGAGCTCCAGCTAACCAACTGTAGCGAATTTCAGCGGTGGTTCGTACAAGTGCGCAACGAATGGCGTCAGCGTGTCATTCGCTTTGCTGAGCAGGTCCTGGAAGCCCATGAGGATGCGCCAGATGTAATGCTTGAAGGCTTGGTAAGCCGCTTTTCTGGTTACGCACCTTTTCATGAGCGCTTGGTGCGCCAGCTTGCCGAGCAGAACCAAATCGCTGCTGCTCACGAGCAATACAATGGTTATTTACAGTTATTAGCACTTTCGGGGCAGCAGCCTGAGCCCAGTTTTTTACAGCTCGCAAGCTATTGGTCGGATGGGCCGCATGATCCTCGTGCTATGTCCCCTCAGGGCGCTTTTTCGCGCGTATTGGCAGCGGACAGCAAGCCGCTACGCGACGATGAAATCGAGCTGCGCCAGCTCTCCGTGATGGCTATTCGGCTGCGCTTGAAGGGCGACTGGCAGGAGCGTGCAGCAGTGCGTAGCTGTCTGGCCTTGCAGCTGGAGTTACTGCGTTGGTTAGAGCAGCAGTGTCATCATCTGGGGGGATTCTGGTTACCTGGGGCAACCGGAGGACTCGGGCTCGCCTGTTTTGGTACACATGGGCCCGCACACCAGCTTGCGGAGCTGGTAGCGCTTTACGAACACTGTCAACATGCGCTGCCGCAAGAGTCGGCGCGTCATTGGGACAGGGAAGGTGAGCCGCCCGCCTTTGAGCTTGCCGCCGGTTTAAATAGCGGGCGGGTCGTCTATTTGGCAGAGCGTCAGCTAGCGGACCCTCTTGGTCAGGTGACGCAAGTTGCCTTGGAGCTAATGAGTGCGGCAGAGGGCAGTGAGCTGGTCATCTCTCAGGAGGCCAGCCAGCACATGCCCCCCGCGCTTGATCTACAGCCACGCCTGGTGTCTCGGCTGGTGGCAAGCGATGGGCGTATTCGTCTGCGCGCGCTGGTCTTGGGTCAAAATGAAGGGGGGCGTGATGCGCTACCGCCGAGTTTAGTCGGGCGTGAGGCCGCGCTGCGTACGCTCCGCGATGCCTTGGCGCGGGCGGGAATTGGGCTGCGCCAAAGCGTGCTTGTCCGAGGTGCTTCGGGCATGGGGAAATCTGCGCTCATGGTGGGCTTTCGTCAGCTTGAATTAAGTCGCGATGCCGCGATTTGTTGGCAGCCAACGACGCGATTATCTGTACTTGAACCTTACGGCATTGCCCGCAGCCTGGTGGCCTGGCATCTAAATGCGCCACCTGCACTGGATACCTTGCATGCCATGCAAACAACTCTGGGCTTGGGTCTTTTAGAAAAGAGCCGACAGCACCTACTTGAAGAAGCGCTTGGGGTTAGGGACGTTCAAGAGGTGGCGCAGCTTGCGCAAAATGGCGAGGCGGCGGAGCTGGTCGTACAGTTGTTACATCGCTTGATTGAGCAGCAATCCAGTGAACGTACGCTGGTGCTAATGATTGATGATCTTCAATGGGTTGATGAACCCTCCTTTAAAGTGCTGGCAGGCCTTCAGGCGCGCTTGCCTATCAATACGGCGTTTATGCTGATTGCCAGTCACCATGGACGTGAACCCTTACCGGTTAAGCTTCACTGGGACCAGCAGATCAATTTGGGCAAGTTGGATGTCCAGCAATCGTCACGCCTGCTTTCACAGCTGTCACGCCGCTACCGCATACATTTAAGCCCCCGGCTGCGTAACCAGATCATAGAGCGGTGCGATGGCGTGCCGCTTTACATGCAGGAAATTTGCCGACGCCTGGACATGGACCGTCGCGAAGGACGTAGTGTCCAATTTGATGAGCTGCCGAAGGGGTTGCTGGGCTTGCTAGCCAGCCGTATTGATCAGTTGGAGGCCGACCGCATTATTGCCCACGTGGCGGCAGTACTTGGCAAACGTTTCCGGCTGGATTTTTTGCTGGAGTGCAGTGGCTGGGAGCCCGCTCGACTAACGCAAGCGCTCGAGCATATGCGTCAGCTCGAGATCATTGAGCCCGTTAATAAAGAAGTCGGTGAGCAAGAGTACCAGTTTAGCCATCAGCTTCTTCAGGAAGCTGCCTATCTCTCCTGCCCGCGCGATGTACGCGTCAAACTGCATCAGCAGGTCGTCACGCTAATTGAAGAGCGTTTCCCCATGTGGATTAGTCGCCATCCTGGCGACTTTGCTGCGCACTTGCGTAGAAGCGGTCATTACGCGCGCGGCGCACGCTATTTTGAGCTTTCTGCTCGCGAGGCGCTAAAGGTCAGTGCTAACCGAACGGCGTTGCGGATGGCCGACGCAGGGTTGGCAAGCTTGCGCCATGTTGAGCATGAGATAGAGCGCGAGGTTAGCCTGCTTACGGTACGTGGGCAGGCCGCATTTTCCTTGGAAGGACACGGCTCACCCATCGCTCATGAAAGTTTTGTTCGCGCCCGAGAGCTACTGCGTGAGTCCGGCAGCGATATGTTGGATGACCCTGAAGAGCTTGAGCAGGTCTTTCTGGTTAAGTGGGGGCTCTGGGTAGGGCGCAGCCAGCGCTATGCGCATGCCGATGCGTTTGCGCTTGCCTCGACGCTTGCGGATATCGCGGAGCGACTGGAAGACCCGCGCTATCGCCGTTTAGCGGATTATGCACGCGCTCAATGCGAGTACTGGGCAGGGCGTATCCAGCAGGCCCACGATCATCTGGATGAAATTGATCCGCTCAATGCGCAAATGATGATTGAGTGGTTACCGTTCTCTGATCACCCGCAGGTAACGGCAGCGTGTTTTCAAGGCTGGGCGCTCTGTTTACGGGGCGACTATCAGCGTGCAGAGCGGCAAGTATCGGCAGCGCTTCGGTTGGCGGAAAAAATTGGCCATCCAGGCACGCTGGCAATGTCGCTGTTATTCGCGGCTTCACTCTATCGTCAGTTAGGGCATGTGCACTTGGCGGCGCGCCAGGCGGAGAGGGCGGCAGCCATGACCGTCACGCCCGACTTGCAATTATGGCAAATCTCGGCCCAGGCGGTGTTGGGATGGCAGCGCGCATTGGCAGGTGATCAAGGGGGGCTTGCACAAATACGCGAAAGCCTTGAGCGGATGACCGAGCTTAAAGGGAGCGACCGCTACCAGCGCCCCTCATTATGGTATATCGATGCCTGTATTGAGCTGGGTGAGCTTGATGTCGCAGAAGACTATTTGGATCAATGCCTTGTGATCGCCCGTGAGCGTACTACGCTGTTTTTGCCTGAGCTAGCGACGCTGTTGGCGAGCGTTCGGCACCAGCTTGGACATCCAGCGAACGAGGTTAGGGCGCTTGCCGAGATGGCCATCAGCCAGTCCCGAGAAAATGGGAACCGCCACCAAGAGCTGGCGGCCCTTGAGTTATGGTTGATGCACATTGAGCCGGGCGACCTTAACGCCAAAGAGGCGTTCCGGCATTTGCTGAATGATGTTAGTCATAGTGATGCGCCGGTGCTGGTACGTTGGGTGAGCCTGCTGGATCGTCGTTTGACCCAGCCTGCGGGCGTAGAAGGTTAGGGGTATCCAGTTTCTGTTTCGAGGTGCGCAAGGGTGGCGAGTGCCTGATCACGGTGCTCGCCACAAACGCTGGCATCAAAGTTAAAGTTGGCGCATACGGCGGGGCGGCTTGTATCGCCAAAAAGCCGACATAGATTCTGCTCATCCAGCTGAATGCAGCGAACCCCGGCAGGCTTGCCTTGAGGCATCCCAGGAATCGGTGAGCTGATGGATGGCGCTATACAGCACGCCCCACAACCCGCTCGGCAGCCTTCGCTTTGCTTAACGATAATGCCTGCCTCACTCATGGCGTAAATTCCGCAAAGGCGCCTTTGTTAATCCCCTCGAATGCTTGAACATGTGTTGCGTGGCCGCTTTCATCGGCGATGCTACGTGCCAGCCAGATGGCGATATTCTCTACGGTAGTGGGGCCTGGTAATACCGCGCAGCGGTCTGTTGGCAGGCGAATGGCGAAGTCTCCCTGGGCTGCCTGGTAACGACAGGTCAAGAACACATCGTCCTGGTGTTCAATATCCGCTTGCTCAAGTAGGTAGCGGTTATCCAGCCAGTGTGCCCAGCGAGCTTCCAGCTCAGGTTGGCGCGTGCCCGATTGCCAAACAGAGAGCCTGGAGCGGTGGCCGTGGGCAATACGTTGGCAGTTGCCCTGGTGCCGTTTAAGGCCATGGCTATAGCCATAGGCTGCTCCGGTCGTAGCTTCATCACTTAACGTTAGCGTGACACGGTCAACGTTGACGGGGCGCTGCGCGGTCAACTCGCCACTTAAATACGCCGCTACCTGTTCAAGCGTAATAGATGCCCAGGGAAGCAGGCTAAAGGCTTCGGCAGGCCCACGTACTTCCATGGGGTAAGGTGTTTCGGTGCGAACGCAGAGGCCTTCCTCGCAATCAGTAATGCTTACACCGGGTGCCTGCGTGGGCACCAGAAGCGTATGGTCGAGACCGCTGTCCAGGGTGTGTTTGATCCAGGGCTTTACCTCGCCAAAATCAAATAGCATGCCGTCTTCACCCAAGGCGCCTTCAAGGAGCGCATCTACTTGCCAGCTGCAGCCGATGAGTCCGCGCGTTGGGCACCAAACAGAGACATCCATATGGGTTAACTGATTTACAAATAAAGCCATTAGTCAAACCCTGCGATTTTGTGAATTTGAAGCGTAAGGCGCCACTGTGGGTTAGCCATACAGTAATCCGTTGCCTGAGCGATGGTGTCGGACTGCAGCCCTAACGGGCTTACATCCATGGGCTGCAAAAAGAAGTGAGTAAACGCAAGGTCTTCAAATGCAGGAGGCAGAGCATTAGCCTGCGGATAAACAAGTTTTAATTCATTTCCCTGAGTAATGGCCAAAGGATTACTACCTTTAGGGCTAACGCACAACCAATCAATACCGGGAGGGGGAAGCAACGTACCGTTCGTTTCAACGGCTACTTCAAAGCCCTGCTGGTGTAGCTTGTCAATTAACGGTGTATCCAGTTGGAGCAGCGGCTCACCGCCGGTAAACACCACATAAGGGGTGGCATTCGCGCTACCTTTTGGCCAGAGCGCATTAATATGCGCAGCCAGCTCGGCCGCTGTCGCGAATCGCCCGCCGTTTTGTCCGTCAGTGCCGATAAAATCGGTATCGCAAAAGGTACATTTTGCATGAGCGCGATCCACTTCACGGCCTGACCACAAATTACAGCCACTAAAACGGCAAAAAACGCTGGCACGACCCGCTTGTGCGCCTTCGCCCTGTAGCGTGTAAAAGGCTTCTTTAACGTGGTACATCAGCGATTCACCTGAGCTGTCGCATCGTAAGCCAAAGGGTCGAGCACATTGTTAGCGGCAAAGGCCTCCAAGCGCTCTCGGCAGCTGCCGCACTGACCACACGCTAACGCACGTCCTTCATAACAGGTCCAGGTATGCTGGTAATCAAGCCCCATGGACAGGCCATCGCGTAAAATATCCGCTTTTGATGAGTAGAGGTAAGGGGCATGCAGCGTAACGTGCTCAAAGTTGGCAATACCCGCCACGTGATTCATGGCATCGACAAACTCGGGGCGGCAATCCGGGTATAAAACATGGTCACCGCCATGGGCGCCATAATCCACGCGCCCAGCGCCTATATTGACCGCTTTGGCAATCGCCAGGGACAGTAAAATCATATTGCGATTGGGAACGACAGTGGCGCGCAAATTATCATCTGCGTAGTCACCCGTCGGCATGGCCTGGTCGGCGTTGGTCAGTGCGGAGTTATCGATCAAACCGTGAATGGCTCGAATGTCGACTACCTGGTGAGGAATACCCAACTGACGGCACACGTGCGTAGCCACATCCAACTCGCGTGCGTGACGTTGGCCATAGTCAAAAGATAGTGCGTGAACCTCCAGACCTTCACGCAGTGCGCGGTGAAGCACCGTATAGGAGTCCATGCCGCCGGAATAGATAACCACCGTCGCTGTCGGTGACGTAGAAGGGAGAGAAAACGTACTGGACATAAATAGTGCTCGCTGTCGGAGAATTTTTCGTGCGCGATAAGGCTGCACGGAGTGCCGGGGTCCGGTCCGGGAGGGCGGCAGTTTACGCAATGAGAACGTATCTGACCAGCCGTAGTCTGAATGATCGTCTCTCCTTGTTCGCCATTCCCGATAAATTGAGCAGCATGCTACGCTCATTGTTTTGCTAAGCTTATCGTTTCCGGCGGTTACAGATGGTGTTTCGGTTTACAGGTAGCTTAGCGGTTAACAGTTAGTTTTCAGCGGTTCGAGGGGATCATGGCCACCATAGAGCACAGTGAAATTGTTAAAGCATCACCTGAGCGCGTATTTGAGCTATTGCGCCGCGTGGAAGATTTTGCTGATTATTCTGATTTAATACGTTCCATTGATGTATTGGGGGGCGACCGCTATCGTTGGCATGTCCGTGCAGTAGGTATGGACTGGGCATTTGACGTGGAAGTGACAGAGATTCAGGCGCCCCATACGCTGGCTTGGGAGTCGCTTGATGGGGTGAAAAATCAGGGGCGCTACCGGCTGCGTGAAGTGCCAGAAGGAACGGAAGTATCGCTTACGCTTGGTTATGAAATTCATAATCGCTTTATGGAAAAAGCCGTTAATAAAGCAGCGAAGCCGCTCGTAGGTAAAGTGAGCCGGCAAATTCTTGAGCGTGTTGAGGTCAGGCTGAATGCGTAATGCCTTTCGTCTTGTGTGGCGTTTGGCGATAGCCGTTGGCATGATAGCCATACTGGCGTGTATGTGGTTTTGGCACTCGCCGGATTTAATGGCGGTCAGGCATACCGTTGACGAATGGACACATCATCCCGCAGTAGTGGTTGGGGTGGTTGTCCTTATGGCCGTTACCCTGGCTGCCGGGTTGCCCGGGAGTATTGGCTTTTGGCTAATTGCGCCCTTTTACCCACCTGTCGTTGCCACCATTATGCTGACACTTGGAAGTGTGGCGGGCGCATTCGGTGGCCATCAGTTAGCAGCACGTACCCGTAGCGCATGGCAACCTAAAGGGCTAACCCTAAAAGTCATGCAAACGCTTCAGGACAGGGGAGATCTATTAACCCAGTGCGCACTTCGTGTCTTGCCGGGTTTTCCTCACGCGGTGATCAACTTTGCAGCTGGGCTATGCCGTGTGCCACTGTCGATTTTTCTTCTTGCGGCAACGCTAGGCCTATCGATTAAGTGGGGCGTATACAGCAGCGCTATTCATGGGGCGCTTGAAGCGATAGAGGAAGAAAATGCACTTCAGTTTGAGGTGCTGCTACCGCTTGTTGCTCTTACGGTACTATTGCTTGTTGGTGCTTGGGTCAAGCGCCGCTCGAAAGCGGCGCCAGCGCGTTAACTCCCTTGGTGCATGGCAACGTCCAACTCGTCGACTAGCTCGGCCCAGTCAGCGTCGTCTTCAATGGCTTCACGAAGAAATTCCGCTTGGCCTTCATTCCAACAGGGCGCATCGGAAAGCACCATCTCTTTGGGCAAAGGGCGATGGCGCTTGATGAAAACTTCAATCGACTCAGCGTCTGATGGCAGGCCCAGTTGTTCGAAAAGATCACTAAAAAGATGTACCGGTTTTTCCATAATTACGGGCTCCGTCAACTGGTTAGCATTGATTAAACATAGCGTAAATTACGGATATCACCATGCTTATTAGCGTTCGCCGACTAATGAAGCGAGAAAGCGTTGCCGCTGTGTCTCTACATCAAGCGGTTGAGCTAAAAGATGGACCAGTTTGGTAAAGGTGGCTTCTGGTGTCATGGCATCGCCTGAGAGCACGCCTGCATCTGTTAACCCCTCGCCCGCAGCGTATGCTCCCATATGAACGCTGCCTTCAGGGCAAAGGCTTATCGCCGCTAGCAATTTCCCCTCACCGGCCGCGCTAGCCAGTACATTCAATAGGGCTGGATCGTTAGGCAGATTGCCCGCTCCCCACAACTGGATAACAGCGCCTTTAACGCGTGAATCTCCAAGCCAGGCTTCCAGTTGCCAAGCGGCCAAACCGGGCCAGAGCGCGATACGAACCACTTCGCCTTTATCCAACCCTTGGTAGCTGGGGAGTTCAAAGCGTGGCGCGCCACGCTGTAGAAAGGCAAGCCCACGGCTTGGATAGTAAACAAAGTCATTGCCTACTCGCTCACCAAGTAGCGGATAACCTTGAGAGGTGAAGGCTGTTAGTGCGTCGCTGTGCAGCTTTATAGCTCGTACGCCACGCATTAACCGGTTTGCAAAATAAATAGCGACTTCCTGAAGCTCGGCGTTTGCCGCAAATCGCAGCGCGCCATGAATATTATCAAGGGCGTCGCTGTTTGGTGCTTCCAAGGGGCGCATTGCGCCGGTTACAACGACGGGGCGCTCTACGCCTTGCAATTGATAGGCAAGGCTGGCGGCCGTCCAGCTAAGCGTATCGGTACCATGAATCACGACAAACCCCCGGTAATCCGTTAACCGGGTGGCGATGTCGCTAGCTAACTGCTGCCACTGAAGTGGGGTCGCCGCGCTGGAATCAATCAGCGTGGTATAACTAATAACATCATAAGCAGGAAGCGATTGCTGTTGGGCAATGGGGAGCTTGCCAAACGCGGTCGCCATACGTTGGGTAAAGTTCGCACCGGGCGTCAGCCCATTGGCACCTTGCTGCATGCCGATGGTGCCGCCCGTATAAATAACCAAAATGCGTTCGTGGGTGGGAGCCGTTGCGGTTAAAGGTGAGAAGCTACTCATCACGGATTTCCTGGCGTAAATATTTGAAGGCCAAGCACTAGAACTCCTGTTTGATTCCAGTGCAGGTTAGTAGCGGTGAACCTGAAGCTTGCCGCTTTGATCGTCCAGCTGGCGCGTGCGGCCAGCCAACAGGGCGAATCCACAGCAAACACCAACCAACAAGATCAAAAGCCAGGCAATCTGGTCAGCATGAACGCCGGATTGGAGCAGCAAGCCGACACTAAAAGGCCCAATAGCGGCAATGGTATATCCTCCGCCTTGTACCAAACCGGAAAGTTGTCCTGCAAGGCGTGATGTCGCCGTTCTTAATACCAGCAGGCTAAGGGCCAGACTAAAACTGCCGCCTTGGCCAAGGCCTAACAAGATGGCGCCAGGCCATTTCCAGGCTAAGGGCGCTATAAGTAGCAGCCAAAGCCCTAGGGCCGTACTAAACAGTACGAGCAAGAGCGCCGGACGCTGGTCTGACCCCATGCGGGCAAGCCAGGGCGCCCCCAGTGCTGAAACGAGTTGACACATGATCGAAATAGCCATTGTCCAACCCGCGCTGGCCTCATCATAGCCACGATCGACAAGCAGCGTTGGCAGCCACCCAAAAACGATATATGCCATGGATGATTGAATGCCCATGAACAGCATGACTTGCCACGTGAGCGGTTTGCGTAAAAGTTTAAGAAGCCCCGAAGATGGCGGCTGAGGCATACCATGAGAGATAGTCGAGGGCATTTGGCATTGCCAGAGAATAAGAGCAAACAGCGCCAGTAACGACCAGCTCATCAAACTTGCCTGCCAACTGCCCAGCCACTCTGTCAGCGGCACGCTAAGTCCCGCCCCCAACGCACCACCCAGACAGAGCGCCATCGTGTAGAGGCCAGTCAAAAGATCAGCACTTTCGGGTAGCTCGCGTTTCACCAGTGCGGGCAGTAAAGTGCCGCTAATGCCTATGGCGGCGCCCGCCATTGCTGAGCCTATAAATAGGACGCCGGGCAACGGTAAACCGCGCAGAATCAAACCTGCAGCCAACAGTAATAGCGCAGCACTAAGCGCCCGCTCGCTGCCTAGCCGTTTTGCTAAAAGCGGCGCAATAGGAGCAGCCAAACCTAAAAACAGCACGGGGAGTGTTGTCAGTACGCCCGCAGCCGCGGGTGAAAGCCCGGCAGCTTCCTGAAGACGCGTAAGCAAGGGGGCCACTGAGGAGAGGGCGGGGCGTAAATTTAGCCCCACCACAACCATCAGTAAAATAAAGGTAACGGAACGTCGAGATAACATCAGTGCAGCCTACTTAAGATAAGGGCGTAAATCGCCGCGGACTGCATCCAGTAGCGTAATGAAGTGATAATCCTGTGGTGTTTCCATGGAGTCCACACGGACGCTAGTGCGCATACCTTGATTGATATCCAGCTTATCGAAAATCTCAAGTGTCACTTTCAGAGCAGGTTTATCACCTGGTGCCAGAATGCCATCTTCCAAGGTAAAGGTTTCGATTAGCGTGGCGCGCACGCGGGTGCTGTTTTCTTCGCTGAGTACACGGCGAATAAACAGCCAGCCTTCGCAAGGTAGCGCTACATTATCGTCACGCTCGCGTAGGAACAGCGTCCGGTAGCAAGCGCCTTCGTTAGCGGCTTTCTCCGCCATGCTGCGATAGGCTTGTATGACTTGCTTTGAAGAGGCGCGTGCATCTTCCAAGCGTTGCGCGATTCCCTGGTGTTCACGACTAAGCTGTTCTTGGCGCTGAAAACTGAGCCACTGCCGATATTCATTAATAAGTTGAGAAGATGACATGATCGCTCCCTGATAATGTAGTAGCCAACGTAGTGGAATATGCGAGGGCATAACCTTCGCATATTCCTTGTTAGCAGGCTAGCGGCGTGCGCGCCGACGGCGTTCGCCACTGGCATTTCCATTATCGCTAGTCGGTTTGCGCCGTGCTTGAGGTTGGCGCTGGCGGCGACCATTCTCAATGGGCTCTGGTTTGATAGTGGGGTCTGGCTCAAAACCCGGTTCTATATGTTTGGGTAGGTTTTGCTTGATCAGCCGCTCGATATTGCCCAGCAAACCATGCTCGTCCACACACACCAGTGACACCGCTTCACCATTGCTACCCGCTCGGCCTGTCCGGCCAATGCGGTGTACGTAGTCTTCCGCCACATTGGGTAGGTCGAAATTAACCACGTGGGGAAGCTCGCTAATATCCAGTCCACGTGCGGCGATATCCGTCGCGACTAATACTTGTAAGTCACCGCTTTTAAAAGCCCCCAGCGCGCGGGTGCGAGCACCCTGGCTTTTGTTGCCATGAATAGCCATGGCAGGGATATCCTGTTTTGAAAGCTGTTCGGCAAGTCGGTTGGCGCCGTGTTTGGTACGGGTGAAAACCAACACTTGGAACCAGCCGTGGCGCTGAATCAAATGTGCCAACAGCTCGCGCTTTTTTTCGCGGTCTACGCGATAAACCGCCTGAAGAATTTTCTCGGCGGTTGTGTTGCGTGGAGCCACTTCAATAAGGGCGGGGTTATTGAGCAATTGCTGCGCCAGCGTCTGAATTTCATTCGAAAACGTGGCGGAAAATAGCAGGTTTTGGCGCTGTTTGGGCACCAAGCGTAGCACACGTTTAATATCGTGAATAAAGCCCATATCCAACATACGGTCGGCTTCATCAAGCACTAGAATTTCGACGGCTGAAAGATCAACGTGGCCCTGCTGCTGAAGGTCCAGCAGGCGGCCAGGGGTGGCAATCAGTACGTCCAGGCCTGCTTTAAGTGCATCGACCTGAGGCTGTTGGCCTACACCACCAAAAATAGTGTGCGAGCGTAAAGAGAGATGCTTCCCATAGGTGGATACACTTTCACCTACCTGAGCAGCAAGCTCCCGAGTAGGCGTCAATACCAGCGCACGCACCTGGCGTTTGCCTGGCCGTTTTCCACCGGAAAGACGCTGTAGCATGGGTAGGGTAAAGCCGGCCGTTTTACCCGTGCCCGTTTGGGCGCTTGCGAGCAAGTCGCGACCTTCTAATACGACAGGAATAGCCTTTAATTGGATCGGAGTAGGCTGGGTGTAGCCTTGCGCCGTAACGGCGTGTAATAAATCTTCTTGCAGACCAAGTTCAGAAAAGCTCATGCGTTCTCCGCAGCTACCTAACAAGGCAACAGCTGCTTAAAAGCGTTGTTGCTAGGCGTAATTTTTCAAAAGACGAGAATGGTTATCCTCGCGACAGCAAAGCTTGCCAAGCCGCGATGATCGTTGATTAGCCACGTATGACCATAACGAAAAAAAGTGGTCAGTATGGAAGAGACGGGCAATTGACTGTGGGTGTTACGCTATCGCAACACTCAAAATATACCCGTCAGTGTAACATGAAGATTACCGCAGACGGGCATACTTGTGGTGATTGGTTGGCGGGCTCTCAAGCGCTTTGGTTATTTCATCCCGCTTAAACCGGCTAATGGAAATAGTTACCCTGACGTATCTGATCGGCAATTTGTCTCGCAACATCCTCCCAACTAGCGCTTAGGGCACGTACCAGGGCGGGGTAGCCGTCCTCATCCAGTATTGTTTGTGCAGAAAAACTCTTCATGGCCAACAGTTCATCACTTGGGCTGCGTAGCTGCCACTGCCCGGCCACCACCGCTAAACCATCGTAGCGGCCTTGAAATTGATCAACATCAAGCCGCAGGGTGAGCGCTTCAGGTTGGCTGCTGTCATCACGGACTACGCGAATAAGCGGTAGCTCTTGCGACAACTGTGTCCGTAAGCTGCGTGCAAGCTGTCGGTCGATGCTTTCAGCCCATTGGTGCTCTCGCGCCTGGTTCAACGTAATGTCATCCAGTTGCATGACGATGCCATCGACGTCGAGATAGTGAGCAAGGCGTGGCGAGCGCAGCTGTAGCGTGCCTTGGGGGCTACTTGGTGTATTGGCCAGCCCGTTACTGGGTAGCATGTAACGCGCCGGGGGCGTCACACTACTTGCGCAAGCAGACAGTATGAGCGATAGGGACATTAGCAATAAGGATTTTAAAACGAGTATACGCATAATAGTCCCCTGTTTAGCGCGGTGCACGCGGTATAGGATCTTGAGTATCCAGATTATCAAACAGCAGCGCCCGCGGATTATCGTTCAGTGTGCGGGTTAGTGGTTGAAGATCGCGCATTAATCGATCCAGGCGCTCGATAGCCGACGTCAGATCCTGGTAAGCCGGCGAGGAAGGCGACACGCCCTGAAGCGTGCTTTGAAGCTCATTAAGCGTAGCATTGAGGTTGCCGCCTACTGCACGAGTTTCAGGGTCGCTTAAAAGCTGATTGAGCGACTCGCTGACACCACGGACTTCATTAAGCATGCTTTCAGAGGCTTGTAAGCTACTGTCCAGGCCCGCCAGTAAGGGCTCCACTTCAAGCGCGTTCAGCTTGTCGAGTAGATCGGTAATTTGGGATTGGATTTGGGAAAAACCACCCGACACCGTGGGGAAAACCGTGCGGCCAGAGAAGGTCGACGCGATGTAGTCCTCTTCGGTGTCTCGCTGAAAGTTTAGGTCCACAAATAAAGCGCCGGTTAGCAGGTTACCGTTTTTAAGCGACGCACGAAGGCCAAGCGTAAACATGCGGTTAAAGCGTTCTTCCCACACTTCCAAATCAATATCCGAATTCTCGATGCCAAGCCGCTGGGGCTCAAGGCGAATGAGTACGGGGATGGCGAAGCTTGCGCGTGAGCTCGGTTGTGGTGATGTAAAGTTCCAAGGGACAGCGGCCACGGTGCCTATGCGAACACCTCGGAACTCGACGGGCGCACCGCGTGAAAGGCCGCGAACGGTGTCATCGACTAACAGAACGTATTCAAGGTACTGATTGAAGGTACCTTCGCGGGCATCATCCTCATCCCCGTACAGATTAAAGCTGGCGCCCGCTTCTACAGGACGTCCCATTGGCAAGTCTTCGGGCACCCCAAACGTGACGCCTCCTCCTAACAGGGTTTCAAGTGATTCAACGTTGACGCGAAAGCCGTTTGAATCAAGGCGTAGGTCAATGCCGCTTGAAGACCAGAAGCGGGTGCTGTCGGTCACCAGTAGCGCATAGGGCTCTTCGATAAATACCTGGTGATGCATGGTGCGTGATTCAGGGTCGAAGCTTGCTTCTTCAACGCGGCCCACCGTATAGCCCTGGTAGGAAACCGGGTCGCCGACACGCAACGAATTGCCGAGTTGACTAACGAGATTGATATTGAGACCGGCCATTCCGGCAGTGGCGACGGGGGGGACGTCGCTTACCGGAAAGTCACGCCGCTGTTCTTCAGAGCTTCCTGGCTCAAGCTGTATATAAGCGCCAGAGAGTACGGTGCCCAGGCCGCTAATCCCTTCACGCCCGATACGAGGCTTTACCACCCAAAAGAGGCTATCTTCACGCAACAAGGTTTCCGCCTGAGGCTGAATGCGTGCTGTAATCACAGCGCTGCCTAGGTCTTCAGAGAGCTGGACACTTTGCACGAGGCCGATTTCAACGTTGCGGCTGCGGATTGAGGTATTTCCCGCTTCGATACCTTCGGCGTTGTTCATGGTTAATGTGATAAGTGTGCCGCGGCTGGTGTAATTATCGTACACCAGCCATAACCCAATAATGATAGCTACAAAAGGCACAATCCAAATAGGGGAGATACGTGATTGCGGCGAAGGCCTGGCTTTGTTCATGTCAGGCTCTTGCTTGTTAG
The DNA here is from genome assembly GCF_052446175.1 of Halomonas sp. AOP43-D1-4. NCBI lineage: Bacteria > Pseudomonadati > Pseudomonadota > Gammaproteobacteria > Oceanospirillales > Halomonadaceae > Halomonas > Halomonas sp. AOP43-D1-4. The sequence goes on along the minus strand of NZ_JBQSVY010000006.1, from coordinate 9,708 downwards.
CTATGGGGGTGTCGTTACCCATTAATGGCTCCCAGAGTGGCTATTATTTGATGTGGACGCTGCCTTGGTAGGAGCATCCCATATTAAGCGGGGGTCAAACGTCATAGCGGCTAGCATTGTCAATACCACGACCGAGCCAAACGCTAGCGCGGCAGGACCTGGTGTGATCGACATAAGTGAGCCAGCGCGTATCAAGGCAACCAGAATAGCCACTACAAAAACATCAACCATCGACCATCGTCCGATAAATTCGGTAATGCGATAAAGCCGTGTGCGGCTTATGGTATTGGGTTGGCTGTTGCCTCGAACGACAGTACATAGCCATGAAAGCGCCAGCAGTTTACCGACAGGCACAATAATACTGGCAACGAAAATAACGGTGGCGACTGGCCATGAGCCCATCTGAATCAGTTCAACGACCCCTCCTATGATGGTGGAAGAGCCGCTATGCCCCAGGCTCGTCGTGGTCATAATAGGGTAAACATTCGCAGGGATATACATGATAGTCGCTGCGCCTAGCAGTGCCCAGGTGCGTTGTAAGCTATAGGGTAGTCGGGAGTGAAGTTTCTCATGACATCGAATGCAGCGAGATTTATGTCCTGGGGTGAGTGAATTGACAAGCCCACAGGTTGGACATCCTGTTAGGCGCTGGCTAGCGGCGGTTGCTCCTGTTTGGGTGCCCTCTGGCGCCAAGGGTTCTCCTTCGAGGGAAAACCACATCCAGTCGGCATCAATGGACTGGATGGTCATTAATAAAAGTACCGCAAAGATGCAAAAACCCCAGAAGGAGATGCCCAGCTCAATTTGCGCCATACCGGCTATTTTAATCAGGCTTACCAGCGCTCCTATAATAAAGACATCCGCCATCATCCAGGGCGTCAAGTGGGCAAGTGAGCGGGCTATGTCGCGACTATAGGCGAGTGGCTTGCCGTGTAAAAGCCCCAGCTGCAGCCAAATAACGCTAAGCAGATAAAGGGTTGGCAGCACAGCGATGGTCATGATGACGATAATGGCCACGACCGGTTGGTGAAAGGCAATTAACGTGGTGGCCGTTTGTGACAGCTCTATGCGATTGCCGACGCCACTAACGCTGAAGCTTACAAACGGAAACGAAATAGCCACGATTAATGCAATTAATGCCGCAATGGCAAGTGCCATACTGCGCTGAGCGGGGTAGCGGTGGCGTTTTACGAGTACATGTGAGCAGCGCGGGCAGCTGGCCTTTTCGCCCGAGCGTAAGGGGGGCAGCGCGGATACCCAGTCGCACTCATGGCAGGCGCGTAAACGTCGACGCTGAACGCGAGACTCAGGTGGCTGCCGATCCACTAGAGGCGCATTAACGGAAAGTGAGGAACGCTTTAATAAACGGAAGTGGGGCAAAGGGGACACTCTCACTGCGAATGCGAAGTAAACCGAATGAACACCGGGCCTTTTTTATATCAAACCCAAATAGATCCATGCTGGCATAACCCGATGCTTGACCCGACTGAAGGATTAGTCAAGGATGCAGCCGCGATAGTGCCTAATATTCTGCCATAAGGAAATAACATGTTGCTTCCACTTGTAGCTGTAGCGATGGGACTGGTGTTGCTCATCTGGAGTGCTGAGAAATTTATTGATGGCGCAGCTGCAACGTCACGTTGGCTCGGTCTTTCGCCTTTATTGATTGGTATGTTGGTCATTGGATTCGGTACCTCAGCCCCTGAGATGATGGTGTCAGTATTGGCAGCCTTGCAGGGGAATCCCGGGCTTGCAGTAGGGAATGCCTATGGTTCCAATATTGCCAATATTGGTTTGGTATTGGGTTTTGTTGCACTCATTGCACCGTTAGCTGTGCACTCCAGCGTCATCCGCAAAGAGATGCCGATTTTAATTCTGGTCACACTGATCACTGGGGTTATGCTCTGGGATGGTTGGGTGTCTCGCTGGGAAGCGGCCCTTTTATTGGTGGCCCTCGTCATATTTATCGGCGTAAGCATCTTTCGTTCAAAAAAGCAAAAGGACGACGCGCTGGTTGAGGAAGTCGCTGAGACGCTGGACAGTAATCCCATGTCGCGTGGTAAAGCGATTATGTGGACGTTGGTTGGGTTGGTGTTTTTGGTTGCAAGCTCGCGTATGTTGGTTTGGGGAGCGGTAGAAATTGCGCAACGTTTTGGCGTGAGCGACTTGATTATCGGGCTAACCGTCGTAGCCGTTGGTACCTCACTGCCCGAGCTTGCTTCTTCGATTAGCGCACTGCGCCGTAAAGAGCACGATATGGTGCTGGGTAACGTTGTTGGTTCTAACTTGTTTAATAGCCTTGCTGTAGTGGGGCTTGCGGGGGTTATTGCACCTATTGATGCTGGGCGGGAAGTGCTGGTGCGTGATTGGAGCATTATGACCTGCATGACCCTGCTAATGGTTCTCTTCGCATTTTCCTGGAAAGGACGTCCGCGTCGAATTAATCGCCTCGAAGGCGCTGTTCTTTTTACGCTTTTTATTGCGTATACCGGATATATGATAAGCGTTGTCGTATTATCTTAATGAATAATTGGCATTATTTGATGTGCGTCAATGCGACACGCTTTGCGAAAGATAGACCGGTGTATAGTGAGATGTAAGCCAGTAATATGGCAATATAAATAAAAACAGGCTAGATGCTTATAATTAAAGGCTGAATCTTTAAGTTTCAGCTAAGCTTGCGTTAACAAAAACTGGGGTATTAATTCAGGTTAGGAGCGTGCAATGGAACTCGATCCCTTAATGCTGTCGCGAATACAATTCGCGTTTGTTATCTGTTTTCACACGATCTTTCCGGTTTTCACCATTGGGTTGGCCTCTTATATTGCGCTTTTACAAGCACTTTTTTTTAAGACGCAAAATCCTGCATGGGACCGTTTAGCCCTGTTCTGGACGAAAGTATTTGCCGTGGTTTTTGGCATGGGGGTGGTGTCGGGAATCGTGATGTCGTTTCAGTTCGGTACGAACTGGAGTAATTTCTCTCTGGCGACCTCCAATTTTATAGGTCCCTTGCTCAGTTATGAAGTCGTGACAGCCTTCTTCCTTGAAGCTGCCTTCCTTGGCATATTGCTGTTTGGCCGTGGAAAAGTGCCACAGGGTATCCATTTGATGGCGGCTGCCTTGGTGGCGCTGGGCACCTTTATTTCAGCGTTCTGGATCCTCGCGGCAAACAGTTGGATGCATACACCGGCAGGCGTTGAGTTGATCGACAATCGTTTTCATGTGATTTCCTGGTTTGACGCGATTTTCAATCCCTCCTTCCCTCATCGCTTTGCACACATGGCCCTGGCTTCTTTTATCACCGGCGGGTTTGTCGTGGCAGGTGTTAGCGCCTGGTTTTTGTTGCGTGGAAGAGATCCAGAGGCTAACCGTCGAGCGCTTTCCATGTGCTTATGGTTGCTGCTTTTCCTGACGCCTCTTCAGGCGTATGTGGGCGACTCCCACGGGTTGAATACGCTCAAATATCAGCCAACGAAGGTCGCAGCAATGGAGGGGAACTGGGAAACATCTACCAGCGTGCCATTGCTCTTGTTTGCGCTACCGGACCAGGAGGCGCAGAGAAACCTTTATGAGATTGGCATTCCTAACGTGGCCAGTCTCATACTTACCCATTCGCTGCATGGTGAAGTTCCAGGGCTTACGGCCGTGCCACCTGAAGACCAGCCTCCTGTTGCCATCGTCTTTTGGGCGTTTAGGGTGATGGTTGGCATTGCCTTAATAATGATTGCTGTCTCCTTTGTAGGCTTATTCTTGCGGCGCAATCAACGTATTTATGAGAGTCAGCTGTTTTTGAAAACATTGGTCGGCATGATTTCTTTACCCTTCATTGCGGTTCTGGCTGGCTGGATAGTGACCGAAGTAGGTCGGTCCCCTTGGCTGGTATACAACATCATGTCTCATGCAGAGGGTGTGACACCTTCGCTAACAGGCTGGATGGCGCTGTTTACGCTTATTGGGTATGTGCTGGTATATGCGGTGGTTTTTTATGCTGGTATTTACTATCTAACCCGGGTGGTTCGCAACGGCATGTTGCCTGAGCAAGAACAGGCGTCTGTTAATAGGGATGCTGACCGTCCCAAGCGGCCACTCTCTGCCGCCCACACCCCTTTTGATGATGACATTGATCCGGCGAGGAGCTAACCATGGAAATGTTTGATCTGTCGATTATTTGGGCTGGCATTATCGGGTTCGGCGTCATCATGTATGTACTGATGGATGGCTTTGATCTTGGCTTGGGAATTCTATTTCCCTTTGCCCCTGATGAAGAAGCTCGTGATGTCATGATGAACTCTGTGGCACCGGTCTGGGACGGTAACGAGACTTGGCTGGTTTTGGGAGGGGCTGGCTTGTTAGCGGCTTTTCCCTTGGTTTACTCGATTTTCTTACCGGCACTCTATATCGGTGTTTTCTTGATGCTGGCAGGGTTGATTTTTCGTGGCATTTCGTTTGAATTCCGCTTTAAGTCGCGCCGTAACCGCCGCTGGTGGAATCGCTCCTTTGCCTGGGGTTCGGCGGTCGCTGCGTTCGCTCAAGGCGCTGTGGTTGGTGCATATATTCAGGGCTTTCAAACCGAAGACTTTGTTTATACCGGGGGCGCCTTTGATTGGTTAACGCCGTTTACGGTGTTAACAGGCTTGGGGCTTATGGCAGGTTATGCGCTTTTGGGCTCAACCTGGCTGATTCTGAAATCGGAAGGCCACGTACAGGATTGGGCGTATAAAATCACGCCTATGCTGTTGGCAATGGTGCTGGTGGTCTTCGCCATTGTTAGTATCTGGACGCCGTTCGTGAACCCGGTTGTTTGGGATCGCTGGTTTGGTCATCTGCACTTGATCTGGATTTTCCCAGCGCTAGCGCTCTTCTTCGCCTTTCTTGTATACCGCTCGGTAAAGCAGCGCCGTGAGAGCTATCCCTTTCTTGCGACTATCGGTATTTATGTATTTACCTATCTGGGCTTGATCGTGAGCCAATGGCCGATGATAGTGCCGCCTAACTACACCTTGTGGGATGCGGCGTCAGCACCTGAGTCACAGCTTTTCTTGTTGATTGGTGTGCTCTTTGTTATCCCCTTTATCCTGATGTATACCGCATGGACGTATTGGGTATTTCGCGGCAAGGTGCGTGTAGGTGAAGGTTATCATTAAGCCAGAGGCAATCAGATGACGGAGCAGTCGCTAACCGCGCGCTCCTGGTTAAAAATGCTGGCAACCTTAGAGCGGCGAAGATTAAATCTCGCCGCTTTTCTTGGCATTTTAGCTGGGGTTCAAACGGTTATTATTGTAGTGGGATTGGCCTGGTTAGTAGAGCAGTTGGTTATTGATCAGCAAGCGCCTTATCCGTTTTTAAACGTATTAATAGGGCTGGCGCTGTGCGTGCTTGGGCGCGGAGTATGCCTGTGGGGGCAAGAGGTAATAAGCCTGGAGGCTAGCCTGCGTATCCGCCAGTACGCCCGACGCCAACTGCTGGATAAATGCTGGACATTGGGTCCTGTGTGGTTGGCTTATCATCAAAGCGGCGCCTTGGCGACGCAGGCGGTAGAAAACATAGAGGCACTGGATGGCTATTTTTCGCGCTTCTATACGCAGCTAAGAATTACTTCTCTCTTACCGCTACTGATTCTATTGGTGGTGCTACGACTGGATTATGTCGTCGCTCTCTTCTTGTTGCTTTCTGCGCCCATTATCCCGCTATTCATGGCGCTAGTAGGTATGGGAGCTGAGCGTATAAATCGGGATCAGTTTGCAGCGGTTGCACGGCTCTCTGCCCACTTTCTTGACCGTGTTCGTGGAATGTCGACGCTTCAGCTATTTGGTCGCACGGCGAGTGCTCATCAGGACGTTTGGTGGGCAACAGATGATTACCGTCGTTTAAGTATGCGAACGTTGCGCTTGGCTTTTTTATCGTCTGCAGTGCTCGAGTTTTTCGCGTCGGTCGCCATTGCCGTAGTAGCGATATACGTAGGGTTTGGCTTACTGGGATATATTGAATACGGGCCTGCACCTTCTTTAACGCTCTTTACGGGCTTAGCCGTATTGCTGCTCGCTCCTGAGTTTTTCCAGCCGTTACGCACCTTGTCACAGCACTACCATGATCGTGCTACTGCTTTAGGTGCCGCAGAAAGCCTGGTAACGGTGCTGAATGAGTCGAGCATACAACGAAGTACGTTTGATGAGCCTGCAACTGATGACGATATTGCAGTGCTTCAAAATGTCAGCGTTGACTATCCGATCCGCGGTCGGGTGTTAGGGCCAATGGATCTGACGATCAAAAAAGGCAGTGTCATTGCGATTAGTGGTCCATCCGGGAGCGGGAAGTCGACACTGTTGGCGTTATTGGCCGGTTTTTTGACGCCATCAAGCGGCACGCTTCAGTTGGCTCAGCCGCGTTACGCGTGGCTGGATCAGCAGCCGGGCCTGTTACATGGCACTTTGGCGGATAACTTGCGGCTGGCAAACCCTGATGCCGATGCTTCCGCAATGCTTTCAGCGCTTCACCAGGCTGGTCTGGAGGAGCTTCTAAACCAATTGCCTGATGGTTTGGATACCATGATAGGAGAGCGCGGAGTAGGGTTGTCGGGTGGTCAGGCCCAGCGGCTGGCGTTGGCGCGCATTTATTTAAGTGATGCTGATTTAATCCTGCTCGATGAGCCTACAGCAAGCCAGGATGCTGAAACCGAAGCCTCTGTGATTAGTGCATTGTTAGCATGGGCTGCACAGGGGCGTACGGTGATTATGGCAACGCATCACCCGGCTGCAATTAAGGCGGCTCAGCTCCACTTTTATATGCAGGACGGCCGTTTAAAGGAGGTGCGTGATGCAACCTAATGCGTCCTCACAAAAAAGTGAGCTGTCCCAAGCGCGCCAGGCATTGTCGCCCTGGGTGGCGTTAATGATGAAGCGTCGAAGGCGGTTCGCGATCGGCGCGCTCCTTATTTGCTTAACGCTTGCTGCGGGGCTTTCACTGCTGGGCCTTTCTGGGTGGTTTATTACCGCATGTGCATTAGCGGGCATCGCTTTTTTGCTTGGCTTACCTGTTCAGTTGGATGTGTACGTACCTGGCGGAGGAATACGCTTCTTTGCGCTATTACGTACTGTCGCCCGCTATATAGAACGTCTCTATAATCACGATACGGTGCTTCGCCTCTTGGCTGATTTACGCTACCGCGTGTTTGGCCAGCTTATGCGATTGGATGAGGCGGCGTTGCAGCGCGAGCGTGTCAGTGACTGGCTGGGACGTTTAACCGCTGATATAGATGCTCTCGATAATCTTTATCTTCGTTTGCTGATGCCACCCCTGGTTAGCTTGGTAGTTATTGTGGGGTTAACCCTCTTTATTGCTATTTGGTTGCCTGCGTTAGCGCTGTGGGTCGGCGTGGTTCTGCTGGTTCTGTGGGCGAGTGTTACCTATGGCATGGCGCGCTTGGGGTATGCGCACAGTCATCGCCAAGTGGCTGACCAGGAAGGGTTACGGCGGTTGGTCGTTGATCAGTTGCAGGCCTCAGCTGAGTTAATTGCCTATCGCAGCGCTGCGTGGCACCGTCAGCATGTGGAGGCGCACGAAGATGCAGCGCTTGATAATCAACGGCGCCTTGGCCGAAGCGTTGCTATGGGTGATAGCCTCATTAGCGTTATTACCGGGTTGCTGCTGTTAAGCGTTGTATGGCTGGGTGGCGTGCAGGTGGCGAGTGGGGTAATAACCGGGCCTATTCTGGTGATGTTGCTGCTGGTGATTCTAAGTGTGAATGAGGTTTTTGTACCGCTTCCGGGTGCTTTCGCACGCTTGGGGGGCAGTGCCGCTGCAGCAGAGCGTTTAAATGCACTTGGGCCCGAGTGCCAGCAGAGTCAACACCAGTCATTTTCCGGCCAACAGCTTGACCTTGAGTTGCGGAAAATCACGCATTGTTATCCTTCTAGCCTGATGCCAGCGCTCGATAGTGTTTCATTTCATTTGGCAGCGGGGGAGTGGGCTATCATTACCGGGCGCTCAGGTGCGGGTAAAAGTACCCTGGCGGCGCTTTTGACGGGGCGGCTTGCTCCTTCTAAAGGTGTGGTTAATGTAGGAGGCTGCGTGCCTACTGCTGTGCCAGAGCAGGAGCGTTCGCAACACATTGCTTTGTTAACCCAGCAGGTAGACCTTTTCGATGCGTCATTGGAAGAAAATCTACGCTTGGGGAATCCTGATGCTGATGATGAAGCGCTTTGGGATGTGCTGAAAGCAGTAGCGCTCGATGGGTGGGCTCAATCTCTTCCAGGCCAGTTGCAAACACCCGTAGGTGAGCGAGGGCAGCAACTGTCTGGTGGGCAGGCGCGGCGGGTGGCGCTGGCTCGGCTGTTGCTCATGGACCCTTCGGTGGTTATTTTAGACGAGCCTTTTGCGGCGATTGATCATGATACGGCCGTAATAGTAGCTAACACGCTTTCTCGCTGGTTAGTCGGGCGCACCACCATCTTCTTTGTTCACCATGAAGTGGGTAGCTTGCTAACGCGACAGATAACCCATCACTGGCACTTAAGTGCCGGGAAGCTCAGCTCAGGTAAGTAACCGCTTGAGTTGGGCGTTAAGGAAAAATGATGCAGGATTTTTTACGTAACCTCCCTAAAGTCGAGCTTCACTTGCATATTGAAGGCTCGCTGGAACCGGAGCTTATGTTTGCTCTGGCAGAGCGAAACAGTATCGAATTACCTTATTCCTCCGTCGAGGAGGCCAAGGCAGCCTATCAGTTTAAAGATCTACAGGGTTTCTTGAACCTCTATTTCCAGGGCATGAGCGTTCTTCGTCATGAGCAGGATTTTTATGACTTGGCGATGGATTATTTCAAGCGCGCTAGTAGTGAGGGTGTCGTCCATATCGATATACATTTTGATCCTCAGGCACATCTACAGCGCGGCGTTTCTCTGGACGTGGTCATGTCCGGATTACTGCGTGCCAAGCAAGAGGCAGAGCAGTCTCTGGATTTAAGTGTCGGAATGATCATGGCCTTTTTGCGTGACCGGCCTGCCGAAGAGGCACTTCAAGTGCTGGAGCAGGCAGCACCTTACTGGAGTGAGCTTGACGCCATTGGTCTGGATAGTGCTGAGCGCGACCATCCACCCTCAAAATTTGTTGCCGTTTTTAAACGCGCCCAAGATTTGGGGCTGGCTCGGGTGGCTCATGCAGGAGAGGAGGGGCCGGCCTCCTATATCATTGAGGCATTGGATTTGCTTGATGTGTGCCGCATTGATCACGGTATCCGCTGTCTGGAGAGTGACGAAGCGGTGGAGCGCCTATATCAAAAGCAAACCGTGCTGACCGTATGCCCCTTATCCAACGTAAGTTTAAATGTGGTTGATAGCTTAACCGATCATCCTCTGCCGGCCCTTCTTGATAAAGGGCTTAATGTGACGATTAGCTCGGATGATCCGGCTTACTTTGGTGGTGGTCTATTGGCTAATCACATCGCTTGTGCTCAATCATTCGGCTGGGATGAAGAGGCTTTCCTGACTCTTAACCGTAATGCCATAAAGGAAGCCTTTACAACGGAATCCAGGCGCCAAGAGCTGCTGGCCCGTCTTGATGTGGTCGAGTATTAGGCTGACTAGCGTATAAGGGCTATTGACTTAGCTTCTTGTATCAATGCGTTAGTGCTTTAAAGTAATTGCAAAAAGTTGTTGACCCATCAGGAAAAGTGGGTAGAATACGCCCCACATCGAACGGGCAGCGCCCTTCGGT